>NZ_BAACAP010000220.1:0-92632 GCF_045865695.1 Scytonema hankhaensis NUACC26 | reverse complement strand
TTATCCAGTGCATGAGCAATTCCTAAATCCTTGCACCATTGAGGAATTATTTCCTCGCCCAACGTCTTACAAAAAGAAATGTTCAGTCAATCATGGACTAGGAGATAACTCTTGCCATGCTAAAGGCTGACAGAGTTTGGTTTTCATTTCACAGTCGTCTTCCCAAGGAAATTTACCTTTGGGGTCAGTCCAAATAAATTGGAGCACTGGAAAATTCACATGACCGTAGAATCTGACAGCTATACCAAAAAGTTCCTCTCTAATATCGCTGTCATTATTTGGGATATCTTTAAATATGACGGGATACTTTTGTACTAAGTCCGTATAGATAACGTTGGGCTGAATAACCTCCCCTCTTTTTACCCGATCGCCCACGTCGTTAAGTAGGGTAAAAGCAATTTCAATAGGGAGTCCAAACAAAATAATTTCTGGATGTTTGTAGTTGTGGAACAAACCTATGGTGTAGGCAAAGCCAGGGCTGTCTTTCTCAGCACCTATACCCATGACTTTCCAGCCCGGTTCCCCTTCTACATTTCTCAGAACGTCGTTTAATAAAGCAACATAGTCTGTCATAAATTTATTTCTAAATCGATTTTGTTTACTATCTTGCTCTATATTGACTAATAGCTAATTGATAAAGTTTACCATTTAGCTTCAGCCATTGACAACTATCCGTATGATGCTTGTAGCAAGTAACTCATGCAGTGTCCCATGAGAAAGTAAACAACTAACATGGCAGCTGCTGCAAGAGCCACTAGCGTCCCAGCCAGCATCAAAGAAAATTCTTTGTTCTCATATGCTTTTTCCATTAGGTGTAGCGACCAAGCAACCAGCGCTACATCAAATACTAAAATAGGTATCAACATATCTTTACTATATTAATTCTTGTTAACTTATATTAACATCGTTTCCAAGAACTGTGTTGAACTACTCTAGCTGCGGATACAAAATGTTCTTGCTGCTTAGGTTTACACTCT
The DNA here is from genome assembly GCF_045865695.1 of Scytonema hankhaensis NUACC26. NCBI lineage: Bacteria > Bacillati > Cyanobacteriota > Cyanophyceae > Nostocales > Scytonemataceae > Scytonema > Scytonema hankhaensis. The sequence goes on along the minus strand of NZ_BAACAP010000220.1, from coordinate 91,655 downwards.
GACGGAAATATGGCGATCGCTCAAATAAGACTTGATCTCACTCACGCTTAACTGTCCGTAATGTAAAAGTGATGCTAGTAAAGCTGCTTCTGCTTTACCTTCTGTTACAGCAGCATAAATATGCTCGCAGTTGCCAGCGCCACCAGATGCAACAACTGGAATTTGTACGGCTTCAGCAATAGCACGTGTTAATTTTATATCATATCCTGCCTGAGTACCATCAGCATCCATACTGGTAACTAGGAGTTCTCCTGCTCCACGCTTTTCAGCTTCTTTTGCCCAGAATAAGGCATCTATGCCAGTATTTTCGCGCCCCCCACGCACGTACACGTCCCAACCTGGGTTATTGGGGTCTTGTCGTCTTCTGGCATCAATTGCAACAACTATGCACTGATTGCCAAAGCGATCGCTTGCCCGATTGATAAAATCTGGAGCTCGTACCGCCGATGAATTAATACTAACCTTGTCCGCCCCAGCTCGTAAAAGATTTTTAACATTTTCTAAGGTTTGGATACCGCCACCAACAGTCAAAGGAATGAAAACTTGTTCTGCAGTGCGGTAAACAACGTCAATAATGGTATCCCGGTCTTCATGAGTGGCTGTAATATCAAGAAACACTAACTCATCCGCACCAGCATCGTTGTAAACCTTAGCCATCTCCACTGGATCGCCAGCATCCTTCAAGTCAACAAAGTTCACTCCCTTGACAACACGTCCCGCCTTCACATCCAGGCAAGGTAAGATTCTCTTGGATAGCATCAGTACTTTTGCACTCCTGTCGCGCTCGTCCAGAACTTAAATTCTAAGGCGAGAGTATTACAAAATGAAAATTTTCTTAGAACGCTAAGATAGAGGGCTATGGGTGGAAAATAGAAGAAGGACAAGATTAGGTAAAGGTGTTAAATTTTCCCGTTACCCCTTGCCCACTCTCTATAAACGTTGATAGCTCGAACTATGGCGATTATCTCCTCCAAAAAACAGCCTCAAGATCCAAATGAAAACCCAAAAAAGCGTCATGAGTCAAGCGCATCACCGCCTAAAGACAATTTATTGCAACCCGAAGCAGCTGTTGACGAAGGCAAGCAAGAAGAAAGCATAAGACCGCAAAGATTTGCAGACTACATTGGGCAGAAGGATTTAAAAGAGGTATTGGACATCGCCATCAAGGCAGCTAAATCAAGAGGTGAAGTGCTGGATCACCTCCTACTGTATGGTCCTCCGGGTTTGGGCAAAACAACAATGGCGATGATTTTGGCGTCAGAAATGGGAGTCAGCTACAAAATCACGAGTGCGCCCGCCTTAGAACGCCCCAGAGATATTGTCGGGTTGTTGGTGAATCTAAAACCAGGAGATGTTTTATTTATCGATGAAATTCATCGACTGTCAAGAATGACAGAGGAAATTTTATACCCAGCAATGGAAGATTATCGCTTGGATATTACCATTGGTAAAGGTTCTAGCGCTCGGACACGGAGTTTACCACTATCAAAGTTTACCTTGGTGGGAGCTACAACTCGCGTCGGCGCACTGACTTCTCCACTACGCGATCGCTTTGGCTTAATTCAAAAATTGCGGTTTTATGAAGTAGAAGAACTGAGTCAAATTGTACTGCGAAGCGCCCAATTACTCCAAACCGCGATCGCAGAAGATGGAGCAACCGAAATTGCCCGTCGTTCTCGCGGAACACCCCGTATCGCCAATAGATTACTTAAGCGAGTGCGCGATTACGCCCAAGTCAAATCTTCTGGAGTTGTGAACGAAGTCGTTGCTGCAGAAGCATTGGAACTGTTTCAGGTAGATCCTTGTGGGCTAGATTGGACAGACCGCCGGATGTTAACCGTCATCATAGAACAATTTAATGGGGGTCCGGTAGGATTGGAAACAATCGCTGCGGCAACAGGAGAAGATACGCAAACCATCGAGGAAGTATACGAACCCTATCTCATGCAAATAGGTTATTTGCAACGGACTCCCCGTGGAAGAATGGCGACAGCATCAGCGTACAAGCATTTGGGTTACAAGCCTCCCAATCAACAGTTAACTCTTTTGCCGTAATTTCAATTGAATCATTGGATAATAATGTTATCTCATGTCTTGTGGAATAGTTTTTTATAGAATAGTTTCTTGTGGAACAGGCGTCCCGCCTGTTCTAAAGTGACGGGCGGGACGCCCGTACCACAAGAAATGAGAAATTCCCATTCCACAAAAAATGGGAAATTGGCTGGATCGCAAAAAACAAGAAGTATTATTGTCAAAAAACATCAATGCTAAGACTTATTGGGATTTTGCTAAGTGTATTGCTAATATTTGGTTGGGTTGAGCCAACTTTCGCAGCAACTCAATCATCAAATCTCACTCCAGAACAGATACAACAGCAAAATGAATTTGCCAACCAAGCTTTTGCTGCTACAAATAAGGGTGACTTTGCTACAGCAGAACTATACTGGACGAAGATTATAGAGCAATTTCCCGATAATGCAGCAGCTTTGAGTAATCGGGGAAATTCCAGAGTGAGTCAGAACAAATTGCAAGAGGCGCTGGCTGACTATAATAAGGCTGTGGAACTCGCACCAAATGTGACTGACCCCTACTTAAATCGCGGTACGGCATTGGAAGGGTTGGGAAGGTGGAATGATGCGATCGCAGACTATAACCACGTTTTGGAACTCGACCCAAAAGACGCAATGGCATATAACAATCGCGGAAATGCTTTGTCGGGTTTGGGAAGATGGGAAGATGCGATCGCAGACTATAGAAAATCTACTGAAATTGCCCCCAATTTTGCCTTTGCTCGTGCCAACTACGCCTTAGCGTTATATGAAACTGGCAAAGTAGACAAAGCCATCCGCGAAATGCGAAATATTACTCGTAAATATCCCAGGTTTGCTGATGTGCGTGCTGCGCTCACAGCAGCTTACTGGGTAAACGGACAAAAAGGAGAAGCAGAGAGCAACTGGGTATCAGCATATGGGCTTGACCCTCGTTATAAGGATATTAATTGGGTTGCCCATATTCGTCGATGGCCTCCTAGTTTAGTCACCGCCTTGGAAAAGTTTTTGACACTTAAGTAGCGATTAGGGATTGGGGATTAGCGATTGGGGATTGGGCAATAAATTACTTCGTTACCACCTATGCTTGATGTCTTAATTTATAAGCTAGACGTTCATGTGATGGCATCACACAATGGATTGCATAAAAATCTTTCTTTCCCAGTCCCTAATCCCCAATCGCCAGTCCCTATTTTCCAGACGTGCATAACTGGATAACACTGATACCTATTAAACATATAAGCTGCTATTGCGTAGCTATAGCCAGTGTGGTTTCATATCTTTAAAGTCACGTCAAGTAATACAATTTTTGCCATGACTCATTTTGGATTAATCTGTCCTGCATCAACTGGTCACCTCAATACCATGCTTCCCTTGGGGAAAGAACTGCAAAATCGCGGTCATCGCGTTACTTTAATTGGGGTACTTGATGGTCAATCTAGAACAATAGCAGCAGGATTGGAATTCCAAGCCATTGGTGAATCTGAGTTTCCTATTGGGGCAATGGCTCAAAGTTTGACAGAATTGGGGAAACTTAACGGATTGGCAGCAACAAAACACACAATTAACCTGCTGAAGCAGTCAGCAATTGTTATCCTTCGAGATTTACCAAAAGTTATCAAAGAGATAGGTGTAGAAGCACTATTAGTAGACCAAATTTCATCAGGGGGAGCATCTGTTGCAGAATCTCTGGGTATTCCTTATATAACTGTATGTAGTGCTGTAGTTCTCAATCGAGAACCAAGTATTCCCCCTCATTTTAAAAACTGGAGCTACAATCCAGCTTGGTGGGCATACCTACGGAATCAAATGGGTTACAAATTACTCACGAGCGTAAGTAAACCAATTAGAAAGACTGTAGCTGAGTATCGAAAACAGCACAACTTACCCTTACCCTCTCGCTCTAATGATGCTTTTTCTCCACTCGCTCAAATTAGTCAACAACCAGCAGAATTTGAATATCCAAGGCAGAATTTGCCCAAATGGTTCCACTTTACAGGTCCTTATCATAACTCAACTGGTCGTGAATCTATCGCTTTTCCATACGATAAGCTGACTGGACAACCGCTCATTTATGCTTCACTGGGAACTGTGCAAAATCGTCTCCAATATGTTTTCCAGGATATTGCTCGAGCGTGTGAAGGATTAAATGTTCAGTTGGTGATGTCTTTAGGAGGCGCACTCGCACCAGAAGCACTACCCAACCTACCCGGAAATCCTCTAGTTGTTAAATATGCTCCTCAGTTGGAATTGCTTCAAAAAGCTAGCCTCACAATTACTCATGCTGGATTAAACACCACGTTAGAATGCTTAACTCATGGTGTACCGATGGTTGCTATTCCCATTGCAAACGATCAACCAGGGATAGCTGCACGTATTGCTTGGACGGGAACGGGTGAAGTTGTTCCCCTACAAAAATTGAATGTATCTAGATTGCGAAATGCGATCGAGCGAGTTTTAACACAGGAATCTTACAAGCAGAATGCTTTGAGGTTACAAGAAGCGATTCGTAAGGCGGGAGGCGTGACTCGCGCTGCTGATATTGTGGAAAAGGCAGTAGCTACAGGACAACCAGTATTAGCTTAAGTGAGAACACCTTGGATAAAAATTTGAAAAACCTAGATTTTTTGAGTTAAGACATGGAAAAACCAAAATATACTACTGAAAGCGAAACTAATAGAGTGTTTAGCGTCTTTGACACTTTTAACAAAGATGCAGCAAGTGTCAAAACCACATCGACAGATACAGACAGTGATGCAACTGTCAGTGAACCTGTTCTCACAATGTCCAGTCTTGGTAAATTGGGACGCTTTGGCAATCAGTTGTTTCAGTATGCTTTCTTAAGAATTTGTGCAAAAAGGAGTGGAGCAAGGGTAGAGTGTCCTTCGTGGATTGGTCAAACTCTTTTTGGACATCAAGATGCACCCATCTCCCAACGCTTACCTCCTGCAATTGAGCAAAATGACTTTGGAACAACTTTATTCGATGTTGTTCCAGAATTCATTCCTTATCTTGAAAAACTAGCTGATGCCAAAAGCGATCGCATAGATTCAAAAGCTTTAGATTCCACTCTAGCTAACGTTGATTTATGGGGTTTTTTCCAATTACAAACCCAACTACTCAAACCACATCAAGAATACTTTCGGTCTCTTTTTCAGCCAGTTCCGGAACTGAAGTCACCATTAGAGGAAGGTTTAAATAAACTTTTTTCTAAAGGAAAAACAATCATTGCTATTCATATTAGACGTAGTGATTACATTACAGAACCAAGGGTTGGTTTTACATTGGTATTTCCTACAAAATGGTATTGTGAATGGCTCGACAGCATATGGAATGAAATAGAAGAGCCAATTCTTTACCTTTGTAGTGACGATCTCGATAGTATTCTTCCAGAATTTGAAAAATTTTCTCCAGTAACATGGAGAGATTTGGAAGTAAACATACCAGAAAGAATGAAAGATTTAAACATAGAGTTTTACATCGACTTCTTTATATTAAGCAAGTGTGACATAGTTTGTATCAGCAATAGTAATTTCAGCTTCGTTGCTAGCATGCTAAATGAGCGTGGTAAGATGTTTGTCCGTCCCCATTGGGATTTTTCTACAAAGTTTACAGTTTTCGATCCTTGGGACAGCGAACCATTATTGTGGTTGGGAACTCAACAGACAAAATTTAGTAAAAGTTGGACTGATATTGTATACACAACTTATGTTACTCAAGGTTTTTGGAGAATGCTTCAAAGTATATGTATTTACGCCCCTAATAGCTACATTAGAGGTTTGGGTCTTCGAGCATACTTGGGTTATCAAATTCAAGGAATTGTTGGTGTAGTTAAGAGCTTGTTGTATACATTAGGTTGGCGTTCTATGTGGAAACAATCGCCAAGTAGTTTCAAAATAATAAATTAAGTATTGAAAGTGCATATGGCTCATATTGGTATTGTCTGCCCTTCAGAAACTGGTCATCTTAATCCCATGCTTGGATTAGGGAGAGAACTTCAAAAGCGCGGTCATAACGTTACTATCTTCCAGCTTCTTGATACTCAACAAAAGGTAGTCTCATCTGGACTACAATGTCATGTTATTGGAAAGTCTGAATTCCCAATAGGTTCAATGCTCCAACGTGCCGCTATGCTAGGAAAACTTAGTGGGATTGCTGGGGTACGTTACACAATCGAATTTGGGAAACGAGAAGTTGCAATGACTCTGCGGGAATTACCAGATGCCATTAAAGCAGCACATATAGACATACTATTAATCGATCAGGCTAAGCGCGAGGCTGGATCTGTTGCAGAGTTTTTAGATATTCCATTTATAAGCGTATGCAATGCCTTAATTTTTAATGTGGAAAGTAGGATACCCCCTGGCTTTACAACCTGGAGCTATAATCCGTCATGGTGGGCATCTGCACGTAACCAAATTGGTTACTCGTTGATTAAGCGCTTAGCACAACCAATACTAGCTCTAGTAAAAGATTATCGGCAGCAGTGCAATTTGTCTCCTCATACTAGTACTAATGATGCCTACTCCAAACTGGCGCAAATCAGTCAACAACCTGCTGAGTTTGAGTTTCCCAGACAACATTTGCCTTCGTGTTTTCATTTTACAGGTCCTTTTGTTGACTCAGCCAGTCGAGAACCTGTGTATTTTCCTTTTGAAAAGTTAACTGGGCAACCGCTAATTTATGCTTCAATGGGAACTTTGCAAAATCGTCAGGAAGAGATTTTCCACTGTGTTGCAGAAGCTTGTGTGGGATTGGACGCTCAGTTAATCATTTCTCTAGGTGGTGGAAATACCCCCGAATCTATGCCAAAGCTTCCAGGAACACCCTTGATTGTCGGATATTCACCTCAATTAGAATTACTTAAGAGAACAACTCTCACGATTACTCACGGAGGTCTGAATACTGTTCTTGAATCTTTAAGCTATGGAGTATCAATGGTTACAATACCTATTACCAATGACCAACCTGGTGTTGCAGCTCGTTTAGCTTGGACTGGTGCTGGAGAAATACTACCTTTGTCTCGCTTGAGTGTGCGTAAACTACGAGATACTGTTCAACGAGTGCTAACGGAAGATTCTTACAAAAAGCATACAGTACGTTTGCAAGAAGCGATTCGCAGAGCAGGTGGTTTGAAGCGTGCTGCTGATATTATCGAAAAGGTTGTATCTACAGGTAAACCTGTCTTAAAGACTATGGGGGAGTAATGGCTACATTTTTATCCGCGTGCGTCCGCGTTCATCTGCAGTTCCATAACTTTTTTATATATACCCAAAACGGTTTAGAATTTAACTTTGCAAAAGTTGTCAAAAACTCATAGGGGCGCAAGGCATTGCATCCCTACAAATGCATCAAACCATTCCGGAAAAGCTCATCTACCCAAGCAAACAGTAGATGAGCGAGGATCTGAAGTTGACCTAATGCCTGAATCTATACCAAACTAGACGGACGTGGCAGTTTCCAAAACTTTTTGAGCTTGTCGCAATCCTTTCACCACCATTTGCACTCCCCCTGATGGTCTTATGAGAGCACCTTGACGGACTGGTTGCACGGATTGATTCTCTGCTAGTTCCAATTGCCACATAGAAAGTACTGTTGCCAAAACTAGCTTCATCTCCATCAAAGCAAATGCCAAACCAATGCACCGACGATTACCCCCACCAAAAGGCAAATACTCATAGGGAGCAAATTGACGATCTAGAAAACGCTCTGGCTTAAATTGCTTTGAATCGGGATATAAATCTTCTCGATGATGAGTCAAATAAATACAGGGAGCTACTAAAGTACCCGGTTCTAATTGGTAACCCATAATTTCTAGTGGGGATTTAACCACTCGATTTAACGCTAGCATTGCTACTGGATAAAGACGTAGTGTCTCAGAACAAACTGCGCTTAAATAGGGCGATCGCAAGATAGCATTTGGCTCTGGATTTTCTCCCAAACTGTCAATTTCTTGTAACAATTTCTCGCGAACTTGTGGCAACTTATAAATCCAGTAAAACGCCCAAGCTAAGGCAGTAGCAGTAGTTTCATGTCCTGCTACTAATAGAGTAATTAACTCGTCTCGTAACTCCACATCAGTCATTGGCTCACCATTTTCGTCACGAGCCAACATCATTAAAGAAAGAATATCATTGCGGGATGAATCTGGCTGCTCTTGACGATCTCGAATTTCAGCATAGACAAGTTCATCTATACGCTGGATTCGCTGTAGCATTTTTGCCCCTGGACTCCACGAACCAAAATCTCTTTGCAGGATAGGAAAAAGAAAAACAAAAGCATTCAACAAAGGATATTTTGGATTGAGCGATGCACTCAACTGCTTTGTTAAATCTTCATAACGTTCCCCTTCCTGTAATCCGAATACAGCTTTTAAGATCACTTGAAAAGAGATGGCTTGCATGAAAGGTCGTATAGAAAAAGATTCGCCTACCTTCCATTGACGGGTCACTTGCTTGGTAATATTGTTTATAAGCTGGGTGTAGTCCTGCATTCGTTCCCCATGAAAGGGAGGCGTCAATAGCTTTCTTTGTCGTTGGTGGGGTTTTCCTTCTAAAGCCAGCATGGATTGTCTCCCTAATAATGGAGATCTGATACCAGCTGATTCACCAGAGTCCAAGTATTTTGGATCTGTGGTAAAAATCTGCTGAATCGCTTGAGGATTGCTAGTAAAAACTTGGGGCGTAAAACGGGGTCCTATGCGGACAGTAAAAATCTCACCGTAACGCTTTTCACAATCTTCCATATATTCCAGAGGATTGGTTAGCCACTGGAGCGTTTGAAGCCAGGGATGGGTCTTAGGACCGTCGGGTAGCTGAAAAACTGACATTTTTTATAACTTCTTCTTAAGATTTTACAAAACTGAAGTTACTGCTATTTTGTTATCGATGCTTGAAAGGCTACAGTGTATGTACAAGTCTAACATCAGTGTCTTAGCGTTATTTTTACCCCACCCTAACCCTCCCCTTACCAAGGGGAGGGAACCGGAAATCAAGTTTCCCCCGTATCAGTGGGAACTTAATTCCTGTTTCCCCCCAATACATCGGGGGGATAAAGGGGGGTAAATCGAACTTGTTGCGTACACCGTAGACGTGAGAGGGATTACTGCTGTGAATAGTTTGCAAGATCCCCGACTTCTCAAAGAAGTCGGGGATCTAAAGCGTAACATAAATCCAACAAGAAAAGGGCAGGTATGATACCTGCCCTGATACTGAACCAGGAAACGTTAATTCTTTAAAGAAGAACCTTTGCCAGAATAGGTTGGAAACTTGTCGCAATCTCTGGAACGTAGACCTGTGATACGTAATCGGCAATCATCCTATCCGTATTAAACAGGGGTGCATTTGTCTTAATTGATGCTTTCATCATTTGCACCCAACGGTGAGGAATACCGTTGCTGCCTAGGTCATAGTAGAGAGGTACTATTTCCTCTTCCAGAAGCTTATAAAGCGACTCTGAATCTATACTATCTTGCAAATCCTGATCGCTAGTGTGAGCATCCTCACCAATTGCCCACCCATTTATCCCTTTACCATTTGCATCTGCTATGTACCCTTCACACCACCAGCCATCTAGCACGCTGCAATTAATGCCTCCGTTAAAGCAAACTTTTTGCCCGCTTGTCCCTGATGCTTCTAAGGGGCGACGGGGATTGTTTAACCAAACATCAACGCCTTGAACTAGTTTTTGACCCACGTAAATGTCGTAATCTTCTATAAAAGCAACTCGATGCTGAATTGCTGAATCTCGACACCATTCCATCAAACGCTGAATAATGCGTTTGCCTTCTTCATCTGCTGGGTGAGCTTTTCCTGCAAAAATAATTTGCACGGGACGTTGGGCGTTGCCAAAAATCCTAATTGCTCGTTGGGCGTCACGCAACAGCAAGTGACCGCGTTTGTATGGGCTGAAGCGTCTGGCAAATCCAATTGTCAGCACGTTGGGATCGAGTAGGGTTTCGGTTGCTTGAATCTTGTCGTAATCTTCACCGCGCTGTTCGCGAGCTTTCTTAATTCTGTAGCGAGTATAGGCAATGAGCCGCTCTTTCAAAACTCTATGTCGCCACCACAGTTCTTCATCGGGAATTTCATCAACTTTCTCCCACATCTTGGGATCGATCGCCCGAGTTTTCCAATCTGCTCCTAAATATTGAGAGTACAGCTCTGCCAATAAAGGTGCTGTCCAGGTGGGAGCGTGAACCCCATTAGTGATATAACCGATGGGAACTTTATCTTCAGACCGCTCTGGATATAAAATTGTCCACATCTTGCGGGAAACTTGTCCGTGCAATTCGCTCACACCGTTGGCTGTGCGGCACATTCTCAATGCTAGTACAGTCATGCCAAAGGGTTCCCAGGGATCGCCTAATCTTCTTGCACCTAAAGCCAAAAATTGTTCGCGAGAAAGGCGTAACTTGGGCCAGTATTGGGCAAAGAAGGAATCTATTAAGTCAGGTGAGAATACATCGTGACCGGCGGGAACGGGGGTGTGGGTTGTAAATACGCAACGAGAACGCACATCGGCTTCTACGTCGTAGAATGATTTACCCGTGCGTTCCATTTCCTGACGGGCAAATTCTAAAGTACAGAAGGCGGCGTGTCCTTCGTTGAGGTGATGGACAGCAGGTTGAATGCCTAATGCTGTTAGCGCTTTGACGCCTCCAATTCCCAAAACGACTTCTTGAGCAATACGGGTTTCTTGGTTACCACCGTATAAATGTCCGGTGAGCCATCTATCTATGGGATCGTTGTCGTGGCGATCGCTATCTAATAAGAAAAGACTGACTCGTCCCACTTGCACTCGCCAAATTTGCAATTTTACCTGACGATGGCGAATGTCTACATGAATAACAACTGGTTCCCCTTGTTCGTTCCCGATCAACTCTATGGGCATACGATGGAAGGGGTTGTCTACATAATAGTCCTCTTGCCACCCGTTCCGATTTAGCCTTTGTCGAAAGTAACCCTGGCGATACAGCAAGCCAACTCCAACCATTGGAACGCCTAAATCTGATGCTGATTTGAGGTGATCCCCTGCAAGGATTCCTAAACCGCCAGAGTAGACGGGTAAGGATTCATGAATACCAAATTCGGCACAGAAGTAGGCAATGGGATTTTCTCTGGAAATTTGTGGTGCGACCCGGCTTACCCAAGTGTCTTGTCTGGTCATGTACTCATTAAACTCTTTTGAGAGCGCCCCAATCTGCTTTAGGTAAAAGGGGTCTTCTGCTAACTGGGTGAGACGCTCGTATGATGCTGCTTCTAATATTGCCACTGGATTGTGACCGCAACGTTCCCACTCTTGGGGATCGATGGTTTGGAAGATCGCAACGCGATCGCTCGTCCAACTCCACCAATAGTTATACGCTAAATCTGCCAAAGGCTTGAGCGGAAACGGTAATTTCTGACCCAGTCTCTGCGCTGCGGTCATTGCACTGCTGATATTCATGTATTTCAAGGTTTTTGCTGAGTTTTTCTCTCTGTCAGTCCTCATCTGCTGCCAAGCAATTGCTCTTACTTAGTTTGTTGTACTTAAGTCCTCTAGAAACTATCCAAGTAAGCTTGGGAGCAAACTTTGACTGTTGTTACTTTTTGAGCTACTCCAGATCATCCTTCTTTTCTGATGATTTTGACAACTTTTTTACATCAAATTAATTGACATTATTTTAAATAAATTTTTTTCTTGTTAAGTTTTTCTTGAAAATTTTTATGCATAAACTTGTTTTTTAGTCAAGCGAGCGCCATCAAAAAATTTCATCCCGAGCGCGAACGATTTGAAGTAGGTAGGGCTAAAGCCCACCCTACAAAGATCGGTAATTTTAGAGCCCAAAGGGAATAGTTGCCATTGCCCACTCTACAAACGGTCGCAAATATAGTAGTTTTTTATACAAAATATTTTCTCTAAGGGATTTCCAAGAAATAAATTATCCATCTTGTGGTGCGGGCGTCTCGCCCGTTCTATACGGGTAGCGGGCGAGACGCCCGCACCACAAGAGAAAGTTGTATATTTTTTTATTTGGAAGTCCCTAACAATTTATGAAAAGCATTTAGAAAAATCTATCTTAATTGCAACTAAGAATTACTCCCTTTTTGCTCTAAAATTACCGATTTTTGTAGGGTTGGCAATGCCCACTCTACACTCGTAGGTAATCTTAAAAGGGAGAAGGGAGTATTCTTCCGTAGAAACATAGATCTCGAAAAGTTCGTTCATAAATTTTTTGATAAGCCTTTAGATAAACTTCATCAAAATTTTACTTAAGAAATAGTTAACAAGTTGTACTATTTCCATTTTCATGGTCTATCGATAAAAATGATAATTTTCTTCAAAAACTTATATAGCTAGAGCGATCGCATTGTGTCAAAAGAGTGACATTCTCTTTTCTACACTAAAATTTTACAATTATAGTCCGTCTTCTCAGTTTGAATTTTACATTTTTTTTGATAGACCTATATAGTACGTGGAAACACATGAGTCAGCGAGGTATTTTTGTGAAGAAAAAATATTTGTATGAAGAAAGCATCTAACGGCTCAATTTTACAAAGCTCTAGCAAAGCCACGTATAAGAACACTTGGAAAATACATACATTTGTTTCTATGGAGCAACGGATTTAAGAAGACTGCTAGTACAGAATAACGGAAATAAGGTAACCATTAGTAACAGAGAAACAGTCTTCACTGTAAGCTTTTGTGCCTTCTACCCTCTACCTCCGTACTTCTACCTTTCTGTACTAGCTGCTAAACCAAAAGTCATTTTCCTATAAGCCATAAAGGAATTTCTTATGTTTGTTTCTTTATGACTTCATTTTGCATAAAGTTAAAAATTTTCATTCACAAGAAAAACATCTAACCCAATAACCGCAATGCAACTTTATACACCTACCGATCTAAATCAGCTAGAACAAGACCTTCCCTACTTAATTAAAACTATGGAGTGGGTTGAAAATTTTGTAGGGCGTTCTCATCCGGATTTGGGTAGACCAGGACCTGTATGCCCGTTTGTTCCTCACTCAATCAGGTCGAATAGTATGTCTTTAGCAGTTCTCAGGATTAAAAATTTGGAAAGGCAACAATTGATAGATAGTGTTTTACGTTACCGAGATATTTTTCTTGAAACAGAACCACGAGAGGGAGTAGCCGCCTTAAAAAAAGCAATGTTAATCGTTCTACCTGATGTCGATCCTGAAGACGCCACTGAAATCATTGATAGTAACCACCAAATCTTAAAGCCTTTTTTTGTGGAATTAGGGCTGATGATAGGAGAATTTCACAAACATACTCAAGGAACAGGAGCACATAATCCCAAATTCCATCCCTTTCAAAGCCCCATCCCCATGTTTGTGATTCGTTATATGGTAGAGTCTGATGTTCTGTTTCTTCAGGATAAAAATCCCCGCTTACGCATTCAGTATCTGAAATCTTATTTACATTACCTTGAAACTGTGTATTCACAGAAGTTTAATCAAAAGATTAAAGATGAAACTAAGTTAGAGAAGGCTCGCCAATTAATACAGATAGCACAAGAGCAATTGCAAGAAAATTTAGATTTAACTCATTAGAGGTCTCCACATAAGAATGTAAAGACGAGCCATGGCGCGTCTTTACGAAAATTATCTTACCTACACAGTAATTTCATAATGCCGCTCGGTATTTCAACTATAACTTTACATTTTTTTTGGTATCTATTAAATATGGAATTTTGCAACTATTTAGAGGACTCGGCGAATAACACTAAGTATATTTAAAGAGAAAAATAATTCCAGCTTAGTCTTGAGAAACTTCTCAAAAGGCTGTTCTTAAAGGAAGGCAGAGTATCCGGAAAAAATTTAGAAATTTACCAAATTTAAAAACTACACTAGTCGTTGCTTAGTAATTCAGATTATGCTCCCCATAGACCAAAATTTACACTCTCAGTCACATATTCAATTAGACAAGCAACTGGATTATTGGAAAAAACAATTGGCAAATGCCAGTTTAGTGCTAGAGTTGCCCACAGATAAACCACGATCTTCAGTACAAACATATGGAGTAGAAAAGCAATCTTTTATACTTTCTCAAAGTCTATTGCAAGCCCTACGCGCATTATCGCAACAGGAAGGCGCAACCCTTGTCTCTACATTGTTAACAGCTTTCCAAACTCTGCTATACCGCTACAGCCGCCAAGAAGACATTTTAGTTGGATGTCCGGCGATCGTAGAAGATGGACAACCGATAGAGGAAAACGCGAATGTTGTGGTCTTACGGACTAATATGTCTGGTAATCCTACTTTTCGGGATTTGTTACAAAAAGTACATTTGGTTACTTTAGAAGCGAAAGCTAACCAAGACCTACCATTTGAAAAACTTGTCGAAGAACTTCAAATAGAGCGCTCGCTCTCCTATCATCCTTTGTTCCAAGTGATGTTTGCTCTACAGAATGCATCCAAGCCAACATTGGATTTTCTCACTACATTAGGGGATTTGGATAACTATGTATCAAAATTAGATTTAACCCTATTAGTAGAAGAGCAGGAAAAAGAGTTAAATTTACAACTGGTATATCAGTGTTCTTTATTCTCTTCGGAACGCATCAATTGCATTCTAGCTCAATACCAATATTTGCTCGAACAGATTGTTGCCGATACAAACAGACCTATTAATTCCTATTCACTGGTAACGCCAGAAGCCCGTCTTTTACTTCCTGATGCAAGTGCGGTTTTGCCCGAATCACGGTACGAGTTAGTGACTCATATGTTCGCATCTTGGGCTAACCTGACCCCGGAACAGGTTGCTATTTCTCAAGGCGAGCGTTTTTGGACTTATAGAGAATTAGCGCTTCATGCAAATGCAATTGCAAAATTTCTAATAACTCGTAACATCAAGCCGGGAGACACAGTAGCTGTTTGCGGGTTAAGAAGCTTTGGGCTGATAGCGAGTGCAATCGGCGTATTTTTAAGTGGGGGAGTCTTGCTAACTCTCGATCGCAATCTTCCTAGTCATCGCCAACAGCTTATGCTTGAGGTAGCAAAAGTAAAGCACATACTCTACGTTGGAGATCGACAACCTGAAGATGGGTGGATGCAGGAGATTTTGTCTGTCGAGGTGACTTCTATAGACTCAGACAAAGGGTTATTACTTGATGACGAAGCTTATTTAACTTTAGGAACAGTAAACCTACCCGAAATCCAGTCTGACGATCCCGCTTATATTTTCTTTACTTCTGGAACCACTGGTACGCCTAAAGGAGTCTTGGGACGTCACAAAGGGCTGAGCCACTTTCTCACTTGGCAGAGACAAACATTTGCCATCGCACCTCAAGACCGCAGCGCTCAATTAACAGGTCTATCTTTTGATGTCGTACTCAGAGATATTTTCTTACCCTTAACCAGTGGAGCAACTCTTTGTTTACTGGAAGACAGTCACGACCTAAGACCAGAGCGAATTATGACTTGGTTGGAACGCGAGCGTATTTCAACACTGCATACCGTTCCAGCACTCGCCCAATCATGGTTGCTCAGCGTTCCACCAACAGTGTCCTTGGGTTCGTTACGATGGGTGTTCTTTGCAGGAGAACCGCTTACAGATGCTCTTGTGCATCGATGGCGTCAAGCTTTTCCTTTTTCTGGGGAAATTATCAATCTTTACGGACCAACAGAAACAACTCTGGCAAAATGTTTCTATCAAGTGCCTGTTAGTCCTTCTCCCGGCGTGCAGCCAGTGGGATTGCCACTACCTGAAACTCAAGCATTGGTGTTGGGAGAAAACAATACATTATGTGGTATCGGCGAATCGGGTGAAATCGTTCTGCGGACACCATTCCGAACTTTAGGCTACATCAATGCTCCTGAAGAATATCAAAAGCGGTTTGTGCAAAACCCAAGGCGCGATGATGAACAAGACTTACTTTACTATACAGGCGATCGCGGACGCTACCGTCTAGATGGTTCCCTAGAAATTCTTGGACGCCTCGACCACCAAGTCAAGATTCGCGGGATACGGGTCGAACTTGGAGAAATTCAGTCTGTTCTGGGTCAACACCCCAGCGTGAGAGAGAATGTAGTATTGTGCCGAGAGGACATTCCAGGCGAAAAGCGTTTGGTAGCTTATGTTGTTCTCGATCGAGAGCAGCCGCCAACCATAACAGAACTGCGAAACTTTTTGAAGCAGCAGTTACCAGAATTTATGGTGCCATCAGTCCTGATGTTACTCGATAAGATGCCCTTGACAGCAAACGGTAAGGTAAATAGATGGGCTTTACCCGCACCAGATACAAGTAGACCCGATCTTGAAGGAGTTTTTGTAGCACCACGAGATCGGGTAGAAGAAGATCTAGCAGGAATTTGGTCGCAAATTCTCAGATTAGATTGCATTGGTATCCACGATAACTTCTTTGAATTAGGGGGACATTCACTGCAAGCAATGCAGGTTATTGCTAGGATGCGTCAAATCTTTGGTGTAGAAATTCCGTTACAGTCATTATTTGAGACACCAACGATCGCGAGTTTAGCAAGTGCGATCGCCTTAAACCAGAGCCAAGGAACTAAAGAATACCAAACCATAACTCGAATCACCAACCGACAGTCATCTCCTTTATCCTTTGCTCAGCAACGACTGTGGTTTTTGGAACAACTAGAGCCAAACAATGCTGCTTATCATATTCCTGAAGTGCTACGGTTACAAGGTAAGTTGAACGTGAGTGTACTGCAACGGTCATTAGATGCAGTTATTGCCCATCACGAAGTTTTGCGAACTAACTTTGTTGCAGAAGATGGCAAACCAGTACAGGTTATTCGCGAACCAAGAGCTGTAGAACTGAAAGTTTATGACCTACAAGCTTCCTTGGCAACGGAAAATTCTCTTGTACAACAATTGCTGCAAGATGAAGTACAACGTCCTTTCGACCTCACATCAGATTTGATGTTGCGTGGTTGTTTGATAGTGCGATCGCCACAAGAGCATCTTTTATTGCTGGTGATGCACCATATCGCCACAGATGGTTGGTCAAAGAGCATTGTGTTTGAGGAATTGACAACTCTTTACCAAGCGTTTACTAGCGATTTGCCAAATCCACTACCAGAATTACCCATTCAATATGCTGATTATGCAAATTGGCAACGTCAATGGTTTTGTGGTGAGGTACTAGAAAACCAATTGAACTATTGGCGACAACAAATAGCAGGTGCAAACCCAGTTCTGGAATTGCCCACGGATAGACCGCGACCACCCGTGCGAACTTACCGAGGTGCAAAGCAGTCTTTCATAATACCTAAAAATTTATATACATCAGTGCAAGCACTGTCACGGCAAGAAGGCGTGACGCTGTTCATGACATTGCTAGCAGCATTCCAAATCCTGCTGTACCGCTATAGCGGTCAGGAAGATATTTTGGTTGGTTCTCCAATTGCAGGGCGAAATCATGCTGAGACAGAAGAGTTAATAGGATTTTTTGTCAATACGTTGGTTTTCCGTTGCAACGTATCTGGTAACCTCAGTTTTCGGGAACTATTGCAAAAGGTGCGAGTGACGGCAATGTCCGCCTACGCCCATCAAGACCTGCCTTTTGACAAGCTAGTTCAAGAGTTGCAGCCAGAGCGATCGCTCTCGTACCATCCCTTATTCCAAGTCCTGTTTGTCTTGCAAAATACACCCAGACAAACATTAGAGTTGCCCGGACTAACTGTAACTCCTGTAGAAATAGATAGTCTAGTATCTCAATTAGATCTGGCTTTGTCAATTGAAGAAACAGAACGGGGATTGCGAGGAGTATGGGAATACAACACCGACTTGTTTGATGCTACTACTATCGAGCGCATGAACGGGCATTTTCAGACATTGCTGGAAGCAATTGTTGCTTCCCCACAGCAAGCGATCGGTCAATTGCCAATACTCACATCTGCCGAACGCCAGTTATTAGGTGAATGGAACAATACTCATAAAGATTATCCCCAGCAATGCGTTCATGAGTTTTTTGAAAACCAGGTGAAGCGCAGCCCAAACGCAGTGGCGGTGCTGTTTGAAGGCGAGCAATTAACTTATCAAGAGTTAAATAATCGCGCCAACCAACTAGCTCACTACCTGAAAACTTTTGGCGTTCAACCTGGTGTTTTCGTAGGTATTTGTATGGAACGCTCTTTAGAAGTGGTAGTAGGGCTGTTGGGAATTCTTAAAGCAGGTGGAGCTTATGTACCTCTCGATCCAGAGTATCCCAAAGACCGATTAACCTTCCTGATAGAAGATACCCAAATACCAGTCATACTGGCTCAAAAGAAATGTGTTGAAAGTTTACCAAATCATGAAGCGCAACTAATTTGTTTGGACTCAGATTGGGAACCTATAAGTAGATATAGCCAACAAAACCCCAACTGTGAGATGACAGCCGATTCCTTGCTGTACATCATCTACACCTCTGGTTCTACAGGAAAACCCAAAGGTGTCATGATTCCTCACCGTGGAATTAGCAATATGCTCCACTGGCGGCAAGAAACGTTTGAACTGACCGCACAAGATAAAGTCTTACAAACTTATTCTTTGAGTTTTGACCCCTCAGTGTGGCAACTATTCTGGCCTTTATCATTTGGCGGTCAGTTGGTAATGGCTCGTCCTGGCGGACACAAAGACACAGCTTATCTGGTGCATGAAATTATTGAGCGGCAAATCACCATTATTGGTTTAGTTCCATCCATAATGAATGCTCTGTTAGAGGAAAAGAAATTTGAGCAGTGTCGCAGTCTCAGACATGTCTCCACAGGTGGTGAAGTTCTATCAGTAGAGTTAATGGAGCGCTTTCATGGTTGTTTAAATTTAGGCAATCTTTTGGTCAATTGCTATGGTCCAACAGAAGCGTCTATCGATGTAACTGCTTGGAGAAGTCAGTCCGGCGTGCAAAACATTAATGTTCCTATTGGTCGCCCAATTCCTAACGTGCAAACTTATATCTTAGATACCAATTTGCAACCCGTACCTGTTGGTCATGTAGGAGAGTTGCATATTGGCGGAATTGGTTTGGCTACTGGTTATCTCAACCGTCCCGAACTGACAAAAGAAAAGTTTATCCCCAACCCCTTTGACAATTCAAAATTATATAAAACGGGGGATTTAGCACGTTACTTGTCAGATGGAAACATTGAATTTTTGGGTAGAATTGATTACCAAGTCAAAATTCGCGGTTTCCGTATTGAATTAGGAGAAATTGAAGCATTGCTCAGCCAACATTCGGCAGTGCAACAAGCATTAGTCATGGCTAGAGAAGATGTTCCTGGTGACAAACGGTTAGTCGCGTATGTTGTTCTCCACTCCGATGCAAATGCCCTAAACTCAAATCAATTGCGAGGTTTTTTAACAGAGCGTTTACCAAAACACATGGTACCATCTGCCTTTGTCATTTTGGATAAGATGCCGTTATACCCTAATGGAAAGGTAAATCGCGGTGCATTACCCGCTCCAGATGCATCTCATTTTAGCGATCGCAATAACTATGTTCCACCTCGCACTCCTACAGAAGAAGTTCTCGCTGAGATTTGGTCACAACTTTTGGGTATAGAACAAGTCAGCATTTATGATAACTTCTTTGAACTGGGTGGACATTCACTTTTGGTTACACAAGCAATATCCCGCTCGCGCCAAGCTTTCGGTATAGAAATGCCTTTGAATCAATTTTTTGAAACACCAAGAATTGCTGATTTGGCTGAATTTATTATTCAACTTCAAGCTGAAACAACAGAAGATGATGAAATAAATTCTTTGTTAGCTGAATTGGATAATTTATCAGATGAAGAAGCACAATTTTTATTGGCTAATAGCTAATGGCTGATTATCAGCTTTGGTGGGCATTGCCCACCAAAAGTATTACCTACCAAAAGTTAGCTCCGGTGGGCAATGCCCATCAAAAGTATTGCCTACCAAAAGTTAGCTCCGGTGGGCAATGCCCACCCTACACACTAACCACCAACAAATAACAACTAACAACTAGTTCCTCACAAAAATGGATATTAATCAAAAGATAGCTTCTCTGTCACCAGCAAAAAGAGCCTTACTAGAGTTAAAGCTTAAAAATAAAACAGTTAATGCTCAAACAGAACAGACGATTCCTAGAAGAGATGAAAATTCATCAATTCCTCTATCTTTTGCTCAACAACGACTGTGGTTTTTAGAGCAATTAGAACCCAATAGTCCATTTTATCATATTCCTGAAGTTTTACAGTTGCAAGGAACACTGAATGTAACTGTCTTGCAGCAATCTTTAGATGCTATTGTTGCTCAACATGAAGCATTACGAACTAACTTTATTTCATTAGATGGCAATCCCGTACAGGTAATTTCTGAGCCTAAATCGGTAGAATTAAAAACAATCGATCTTCAGAATTATTCAGAGAGCGATAAGCCGGGTACGGCTTGCGCCAAGGGCGATAAGCTGGGTACAGCTTGCGCTAAGAGCGATAAGCCGGGTACGGCTTGCGCCAAGGGCGATCGCAGTTCTGCTGTCCAAAAATTGTTACAAAATGAAGCACAACGCCCCTTTGACCTAAGATCGGATTTGATGCTGCGTGGTTGCTTGCTACAACTATCACCTCAAGAGCATATCTTATTGTTGGTAATACATCACATTGCGGCTGATGCTTGGTCGATGGGTATTCTGTACAATGAATTAACAACACTTTATAAAGCATTTCTCAACGGACAGCCCAACCCGTTGCCAAAATTGCCCATTCAATACGCTGACTATGCAGTTTGGCAACGCCAGTGGCTAAGTGGCGAAGTTTTAGAAAACCAAATCAACTACTGGAAGCAACAGTTAGCAGGTGCAGCTCCAGTCTTAGAATTACCCACAGATAAACCGCGACCACCAATCCAACTTTACCGAGGTGCAAAAGAATATTTTGTCATACCTCAAAAGATATTACCAGCGCTCCAAAAACTTTCGCGGCAAGAAGGTGTCACTTTATTCATGACACTGTTAGCGGCATTCCAAACTTTATTGTACCGCTACACAGGACAAGAAGACATACTAGTAGGCTCTCCAACAACTAATAGAAGTCGGGCAGAAATCGAAGGGCTGATTGGGTTTTTTATCAACACCCTAGTTTTACGTACCGATATGTCTGGCAATCCTAGTTTTCGGGAACTGTTGCAGAAGGTACGGAAAGTGTCTGTTTCTGCTAACATTAACCAGGATTTACCATTTGAAAAGCTAGTTGAGGAACTGCAACCAGAGCGATCGCTCTCATACAATCCATTGTTCCAGGTGATGTTCACGTTGAATTCAGCAAAACAACCATTTGAATTACCTGGACTTTCGATCGCTCCATTAGATTTGTGCCTTTCTACATCCAAGTTTGACCTAACTTTGTTCGTAGAAGAGACACAACAAGGATTGCAGGTGATATGGGAATATAACACAGATCTATTCGATCGCGCAACCATAACTCGCATGAGCGGGCATTTGCAAACAATGCTCGAAGGAATTGTTGCAAATCCAGAACAACGTATTAAGGAATTACCACTTTTAACTGAAACTGAGAGACATCAGCTTGTTGTTGAATGGAACAATACTCAAGCCGATTACGAGCTAGAGTGCATTCATAAATTGTTTGAAGCACAAGTAGAACGGACTCCGAACGCAGTTGCAGTGGAGTTTGACAACCAACAACTTACATACCGGGAGTTAAACAATCGCGCCAACCAACTAGCACATTACTTGCAAAGCTTAGGTGTCAAACAGGATGTTGCTGTTGGTATTTGCATACAGCGTTCTCTCGAAATGGTCGTGGGTATCTTGGGAATTCTCAAAGCAGGTGGGGCTTATGTACCTTTAGATCCAGCATATCCTCAAGACCGATTGAGTTTTATGCTGTCAGATTCTCAAGTCACAGTACTGCTGACAAGCGAGAAGTTAGCGACTGCATTGCCCGAACACAACGCACAAACAATTTGCCTCGATACACAATGGGCAACTGTCGATCGAGAAAGCAAAGAGAATTTAGTCAGTGGAGTTGAGCTAGAAAACTTAGCATATATTATCTATACTTCTGGTTCCACAGGCAAACCAAAAGGGGTAGCTATGAAACAACTTCCCCTTTCCAACCTTATTCTCTGGCAGTTAGAAAATACCACTGTTTCCACAAACGCAAAAACTCTGCAATTTTCACCCATCAGTTTCGATGTCTCTTTCCAAGAAATGTTTGCTACTTGGTGTTCTGGTGGAACCCTAGTTTTAATAGCAGAAGATTTGCGACGAGATGCATCAGCACTGTTAGATTTTCTGAAAGAAAAAGAAATTAACAGACTGTTTTTACCCTTTGTTGCTTTACAACAACTTGCAGAAGTTGCAGCTGCTTCAAACTCAGCGCCAAGCAGTTTGCAAGAAATCATCACTGCGGGCGAACAGTTGCAAACAACTCCCGCTCTGATTAACTTGTTTGAAAAATTACCATTATGTAAGTTACACAATCATTACGGACCATCAGAAAGCCATGTCGTTACTGCTTTCACTTTAGCTGATTCCGTAAAGAATTGGGCAGCCCTTCCTCCAATTGGTCGTCCCATTGCCAACACTTCTATGTATATTCTTGACTCCAATTTACAACCAGTTCCTACTGGTGTACCTGGAGAACTTTATATTGGCGGTGCTGCATTGGCACGAGGATATCTTAACCGTCCAGAGTTGACAGCAGAAAAATTCATTCTCAACCCCTTTGATGATTCCGGAGTGCCAATTCCACATTTTAGATTGGAAACAAATGATGAAAATCCAAAATCCAAAGTCCAAAATCTAATAACCAACCGATTGTACAAAACGGGAGATTTAGCCCGCTTCCTACCTGATGGTAATATTGAATACCTTGGTCGTATAGATAATCAGGTTAAGATACGTGGTTTCCGTATTGAATTAGGAGAGCTAGAAGCTTTATTGAGCAAGCACTCATCCGTACAACAAGCTGTAGTTATTGTCCGTCAAGATATTCCTGGAGATAAACGTTTAGTTGCTTACATTCTTCCAGACCAAGACTCAGTTCCGAGTGTGAATGAATTGCGTTCTTTCCTGAAAGAGCAGCTGCCTGAGTATATGATACCCTCAGCTTTTGTAGTGTTAGATACGCTACCTCTAACTCCTAGTGGTAAAGTGAACCGCCGCGCACTTCCGGCTCCTGACATCACAAGCATAGAATCGGAAAGGAACTATGTTGCTCCACGCAATGAAGTAGAACAGCAGTTGGCTCAAATTTGGGAAGAGCTTTTAGGGTTCCAACCTATTGGTATCAAAGATAATTTCTTTGATGTTGGGGGACATTCCTTATTAGCAGTTAAACTCTTTTCCAAAATTGAGAAGGAATTGGGTAAAAAATTACCCCTCGCAACTCTCTTTAAATCGAGTACTATAGAAGCTCTTGCAGAGTTGTTTTTGAACGAGCAACACCGAAGCGATGGTCAAGGAGAAGAAACATCCTCTAAAACAGAGCAAGGCGAAAGTTCTGCCCCAAGTATTCTTGTGGCAATTCAACCAACAGGTTCAAAACCTCCCTTGTTCTTAATTCACCCTCTTGGTGGAGAAGTGCTTTGTTACCGTTCCTTATCAATACATATAGGGAAAGATCAACCAATCTACGGGATACAGCCTCAAGGAATTGATGGAAAGCAGCCTCTATTAACTAAGATTGAAGATATGGCAGCACTTTACATCAAAGAAATTCAATCTATCCAGCCTCAAGGTCCGTATTATCTTGGTGGATACTCATTAGGAGGTACAATTGCTTACGAAATCGCACAGCAACTTCGCCAGCAGGGTCAAGAAACAGCTATTCTGATCATGCTTGATAGTGGTGTTCTCGGACAAACCAAACGGTTGCCATTTATTGCAAGAACATTCATCCATTTTGAGAATCTGATAAAAGCAGGTCCGGCTTATATCAGTACAAAGGTAACGGGATGGACTCAATGGGCTTTATTCCATCTACGCCATAAATATTTAAATTTCTTGGGAGATGTGAAGTCTTTGTCTCAAGATGACCCACATCTAAAAATTATGGACAGCAATCTGATGGCTTGGGATCGATATACATACCAACCTTTTTCTGGTCGAATAGCTGTCTTGCGGACTAACGAAAGGTGTCTTGATGCCCAAGATAGAGCTGTTGGCTTACAATACGATCCTTTATTAGGCTGGGGGAGTTTAGTCAATGGCGAAATAGATGTTTATCACATTCCTGGCTCTCACTTTACTATGTTTGATGAGCCTAATGTCCGTGAAGTATCAGAAAAATTAAAGTGCGTTTTAGAGAAGGTTCATAGTCTCTAAACATCGGTAAAAAAGGATTTTTAGGTAGAACCAGAGCCTATCAATTTCAAACTGCCATACAAGCCACTCTTAACCGCTTTGCAGACTTTGCAAATGCGGTTTTTTTTACAGCTTATCTATTATTAATATTTTGAAAAACACGCCCAATACTACTTGGTTAACAAGATTTTCCATCAAGACAAGCAGGGGGTGCGCCTTTACGCAGGGGAAGAAAGAATGAACCGCAGCCTGTAGCAGATGGACGCGGATAAATTTATACCTTAGTAGACTAAGAAATGCTATGGAACCGCCATTCTAAACGCTAACTATCACAATTCGTTGCGATCGCTTCCGCAGTATCTATCTAAAGGAGTAATCAAGACTCCCTACAACATCTGCTTTTTAGTAGATAAAATAGTGTAATAAATAATACGATATTATTACTGTGGCAATCAAAAAGCAAATATTATGTGAAAAATCCAAATATTTTAACAGAATTAGCGAGAGAAGGAAAATATAAGTAGGTATTAAGTTTTCAAAAATAGACACTTTCAATTACTAAAAAATTAAATTATCTCTCAAAGTCTTTCCAAATCATAGTTCAAAATGCGGCTTTATTTTTACTTTGAAATAGTAAATTTTAGAGAAAAGCCTATTTTTAATACGATAAATAAAATCTAAAAAAATGTCAAATTTTACTGTTGGTGATTACCTGGTGCTTCGTCTCAAACAAATTGGTGTCAAGCATATCTTTGGTGTCGCTGGAGACTACAATATGGAATTTCTCGACCATATTGTTAATCAGTCAGGCATAGAGCTAGTCACAACGTGCAACGAACTGAATGCATCCTATGCTGCTGATGGCTATGGTAGAATCAATGGCATTGCCGCACTAATTACCACGTTTGGTGTTGGCGAACTTAGCGCTATTAATGGAATTGCGGGCGCTTACGCCGAACACGTCCCTGTGGTAACGATTACTGGATCTCCTTCTACAAAAATCCAATCACGAGGAGCGCTTGTCCACCATACGCTAGGCACTGGCGATTTTTCCATGTTTGCTCGAATGTATGAGAAGGTAACGGCGGCTCAAGCATATTTGACAGTAGAAAATGCAACAGCAGAAATCGACAGAGTTCTGGGTGTCTGCCTTCTTAAGAAATTACCTGTTTACATCTCCCTACCTATGGACGTTGCTTCAACTGAAGTGACTGCACAGCCCGAACCATTTATACCGCCTGTCTTCGAGAGCGATAAAGCCACCCTAGCGGAGGCAGTTGATGCAAGCGTGAGTCTTTTGGAAAAGGCGTCAAAACCAGTCATTCTTGCTGACGTGGGAGTAGATCGCTATCGCCAGCATGAGGAATTGCGATCGCTTCTAGCCACCACTGGATACCCTTATGCCACTATGAGTATGGGTAAGGGGCTTCTGGAAGAAACTCACCCCCAATTCATCGGGATATATAACGGTGCTGTTAGCGATGATTATGTGAGAAGACGTATCGAAGAAGCAGATTGCGTGTTGAGTATCGGTGTTTTGATGACTGATTTTAACACAGGGAAGTTTTCTGCCCAACTCGATCCCAGTAGAACGATTGAAGTGCATGGGCAGTATCTCAAGATTAAGCGTGCGGCGTACAATAATATTGCAATGCAAGATTTTTTACCTGCTTTGAGCAAGCGATTAGGGAAGCGCAATGCAGAAACCCTCGATTTGAAGCCCAAAAAAGAGAATTTGAATGCTGGTTTCACAACTCCCTTCGCTCCCAACTCAACTGCGGTAATTACACAGCAGCGTTTTTGGTACAGATTCGCTCAATTCCTTAAAGAAGGTGATATCGTTGTTGCCGACACTGGAACTTCTTTGTTTGGTGGCGCGGTAATTCCTTTTCCAAAAGGAACCTCTTTCGTGGGACAATTGCTTTGGGGTTCCATTGGCTACTCAGTAGGAGTGACGTTAGGTTGTGTAATCTCATCACCCCAACGACGAGCTATCTTACTTGTTGGGGATGGGTCGTTCCAAATGACAGCACAAGAGTTGTCAACAATGTTACGCTACGATCTCAAGCCAATTATTTTTCTGATTAACAACTATGGGTACACCATAGAGCGTGACATTCACGGTGAGAGAATGCCCTATAACGACATCCAACCGTGGAAATATCACAAGCTTCATGAAGTTTTTGGAAATAATGGTTGGGGTGTGAAAGTAGGCACCGAGTCAGAGTTAGAATCGGCACTGCAACAAACAGAACAATCTAGAGACAAACTTGCCTTCATTGAGGTAGTGATGGACAAGATGGACAGCCCAGAAGTTCTCTTGAAGATGTTGCACAAGTAGAGAAAGATTCCACAACAGATAGTATTACAACTATGAGTAAATTTGATAGATCTATGCGACTCAACCGTCGCTGGTTTTTACGCGGTCTTGCATTTGCAGGTGGTGCGGCACTCTTCTCAAATTTGACTCAGTTTACGAGTTTGGTTAGGGCGCAGACAGAAGAAGCAGCAAGTAATTCTGCTGACCTATTAAAGGAGTTAGAGTCTATTCCCAATCCAGGTAGACCTTTAAAAGTTGTGATTTTGGGAGCAGGGATGGCGGGGCTTTCCGCCGCCATTGAATTGGAGAAGCGAGGACACACCTGTGTGATTTTGGAAGCCGATCGCAGCCATATTGGAGGTCGGGTACGAACGTTACGCTTTGAAGATGGTTTATATGGCGATCTGGGTGCAATGAGAATTCCAAAAACCCATACTTTAACACGCCATTACATCGATCTGTGCGGATTAGAACTTCGTCCATTTGTTTCCAACAATCCAGAAGCATACTATTATATGCGCTCTGGGCGCGTTCGAGTCAAGGATGCAGACAAGCTGCCTCAAATTTATAGTCTCTCTGGCTCTGAGAGTGAGTTAACACCAGATGACGTTTGGGATATTGTGGTAGAGAACCGTCTGGACAAGCTGAGCGAGGAAGAAAAAGCCGAAATATTTGCAGAATACCCTCAAAGCGCAGCCATCCGAGAGATGGACGAGCAATCTTTTCTGCAATGGTGTAAAGTATCTCAATTATCAGACGATGCACTAGAAATGATGTTAACAGCTAGAGGTTTGAGTGACCTCATTGACTCTTCAGCCCTCAGCATTATCCGTTTAGAAGAGAACTTGAAAAACGATTTAGAAGAGATTGTTGGCGGTATGGATCTCTTACCTACAGTTTTAGCCAGCCTCCTCAAATCTAAACCTAGAATGGGCTGTGAAGTCATCGGACTGGAACGAGACGACGAAGCACAGAAGGCAACAGCAATATACAGAGAAAGTGGTACAATCAAGCGTGAAGAAGGGGACTTTGTTCTATGTACTATTCCCTTTCCAGTCCTATCTCGACTCAATACGCCTTTTTCTGGAAGCAAGCAACGAGCTATTCGAGAGCTATTTTATGAATCTTCTGTGAAAGTGCTAGCTCTAGCCAACCGTCGTTTTTGGGAAGCTGATGACGGAATCTATGGTGGTGGTACATACAGCGATTTGCCCATAGCAACAACCTATTATCCCAATGACAATGCTCGAGCTAAAGATCCTGAAGTCTCAGCTAGTCCTGGTGTAATGCTAGCTTCTTACAGTTGGGGAAGTCGCGCACGCCGTTTAGGGGATCTGCGCCCAAGGAAGCGTCATGAGGTTGTTCAGCAAGCACTGGGCTTAATTCATCCTCAAATTAATGAGAATGGCGTACTACAGCGAATGGAAAGTTGGAATTGGGACAATCATCGTTGGAGCCAGGGGGCTTTCACTTTCATGAAGCCTTATCAGCAATTGGGATTATATAAGGATGTAATTGCACCTGAAGGTCGCATCTATTTTGCGGGGGAACATGCTTCAATCCAATTCGCTTGGATAGAGGGTGCAGTGGAATCATCTCTGCGAGCAGTTAGGGAGATGTTACTTTCCACATAACGGCACAAGGAATTTAGGGATTTCCAAGAAATAAATTACCCAATCTTGTGGTACGGAGAGCAGCGCCCCTATCTCAAGCGCGGAGACGCACTCGCGTTCGGGGTTCGCCAGTCGCTGTGAGTTCGGGAAACCCTCCTGCAGCGCTGGCTCACCGTGCGGAGAGCAGTGCGTTGCGGGGGTTCCCCCCCAACCCCAGAGGGGACCCCAAAGCCTCCCGTTGAAGCAACTGCGGAGGGTTCCCCCCCAACCCCAGAGGGGACCCCAAAGCCCCCCGTTGAGGCGACTGCGGAGGGTTCCCCCCGAGTCCCGCAAGTGGCGTGCGACTGCGGAGCGTCCCCGCCCGTCCTATACTAGTGGCGGGCTAGAAGCCCGCACCACAAGAAAAAATTGAGTATTTTTTTTATTTGGGAGTCCCTTAATAACCTGTCAACTGCACCACCTACAAGGGGATGGTGCTTGTAACTAGCCGAGAGACTCAGCTGAAACACATGGCGCATTGAACCTTTATCAGAAAATGTAGGTATAAGAGACGTTTTTGTTCTTACTTTTCCAGCTTGGGAAAAAGTACCAATTAAATAAGGAGTTTTCGCAACACAACTAGCATAGAATTTAGCATTCAATGTTATGCAAATTCATAAAATTAGGCAATACCTTTAGCTGTCTGGGCAACGATAAAATCAACGACATCCTCCAAGCGTCCTGTACGCTTGTATACTTCGCGCTGCCGTGTTGCGCCGTTCCCTTGCTGCATCGTCTCGCGTACAAGCGATGAAATCTCGTCCCATTCTCCATACTCTTCTAGTGCTGGGCGTACAAAGGCTAGAAATTTATCTATTAGATCTCGCGCTGGAACAGCACGCATTTCCTCAATATCTACCAATTCTGTATCTAAGCCATAACGTGCAGCACGCCAGTGAGCCGCGCGTATAAGTTCGTGACGCACTGCTGGAAACGGTTTGTCTGCAAGTGCTTGCGAGTAACAGGTTCGTGCCAACGCCCGCACTAGCCCCGCGATCGTTACTGCTTCGTCCACCGTCATACATACATCAGTGATGCGAAACTCTACAGTTGGGTAACGTTCAGAAAGACGCATATCCCAGTAAATCTTCGTCGCCTCTTCTACACTTCCAGTTGCAATCAGAGCTTCTACAAGCGCTTCGTATTCTGCTTGTGACTCAAAAATTAATGGTGGACCTGATATAGGCCATCTGCTCCAAATTTCTGTACGATAACTTGCATAGCCAGTATCCGTACCTAACCAAAAGGGCGAGGAAGTAGAGAGCGCAAGTAATGGGGCTAGCCACACTCGCGCACGGTTCATGACAGCGATCGCCATATTGCGATCGCTGATGCCAACATGTACGTGACAGCCAAAGATCATCAGTTCGCGACCGAGTTGTTGATAATCTCGCAACAGATCTTGATAACGTTCTTTGGGCGTCATCTGCTGTTGTTCCCACGATGAAAATGGGTGCGTTCCAGCTGCTGCGATTTGCTTTCCGTCAATAGCTGCGGCAGCAATGACTTCCCGTCGCAAACGTACAAGTTCTGCACGCACGTCGCCGAGTGTTCGACACACGGGTGTGCCAATCTCTATTTGTGAGAGCTGAGCTTCAGGCTGCACCTTGTCGCCAAGAGCTTTCTGTGCGATGGGGAGAATTTGCTGCACGCGGGAACTAAGCTCCCGCGTTGTAGGGTTAATAATTTGATATTCCTCTTCGACACCGAGGGTGAAGTCTTCTGCCCTTTGTACTTGCCCTGACATACCAAATCTCTCCTGCGCTTAAACGCTTTAACGGTTGCTGTGTGTCTGTCGCCGATGGTTGATATCGTAATCGCAATTATACCTGGAGGTTGCAAGGTTTTTCGACTTCCCACCGAACCGTTTTCTCACACTATATTTCTTTCTTTTGGCTGTTGATATTTGTTTTAATAGGTACGTAGTTGCTAAGAGCGAAGACAGCGCAACTACATACCTAAATAGGTTACTTTTTTGACGCGGGCATTACTGTTCTGCGCCTTTACCAGATTTTGCTACGTATATGCCTACCATAACTACGAAAAAAGCTACCCAGTTGAGGATACTTAACCTTTCTGCAAAGATGACCTGAGCAAAGATTGCAGTTATAAGTGGCTCCAGCAGCAAGAAAAGGGAAACAAATCCGGCAGAAAAATTTTTGAGGCTAGAAGTTACAATTCCCTGACCGATCGCTTGGCACAGAACACCTAAGCCGATGACTGCCAACCATCCGGAACCAGAACTGGGGAAAATTTGATTTTCGCTGCTTACGACAATTGGGAGGATCGATAAAGCGCCAACCGTGCAATTCCACAGGAGTATGGTTGTTGCTGAAAACTTGCTGAGTAGCTGTGAGCTAATGAGAAAGCTTCCAGCATAGAACACAGCAGAGAGTAAAGCAACAGTATCACCGATAAAGTGTTGCGGTGTCACATGCAAATCTTCAACTCCAACAGCGATCGCTCCCCCCAATGTTAGTACTAAGCCAATGAGAAATCTGCCATCAAAGAAATGACCCAAAAATAGCCAGCCTCCTAATGTGGCGAAAATTGGTGTCAGATTATGCAGTAAATTTGAGTTGGCAACGCTCGTCTGAGTTATAGACCAAGCCCAAGTGAGTAAGCATAGCATAGAAATCCCACATGATATTACAACAAGGGCTAGATCGCGAATTGTCCATGATGATTGCACTTCATAGTCAAGGGATGTTGTGTTGCGCGGAGCGATCGCTTTCCACACCAAGAGTGCTATACTCCCAATCCAAAAGCGATTAAAGATTGTCGCATTTGGATCTAGTTCGTTTTCGCTCAATTTGATAAATATTGCAGCTAAGGATAAAATCACTACTGCTATAAATAATAAGGTTAAATCAATCAAATCAAGTGCTGGCTTTATTTGTGGCTGTGAGAATTCTGCTTTATCGATCATAATTAGTGTTGATAAGTATTTCGCGCTCGAAGTTACTTTGGATAATTTGTTATAAGTTAAATAGCAACTTTTTCAATGAGTAAATTTACTTAAGCTTTCCCCAGACTTTGTGGAAAACTTACTAAGTAAAATACTTAGGATAAATCTTACCTTGACAGATCCATCAGATTGTTATGTTTAACCAAAAACCTAATTTAGCGTTGCGAGAGTTTTAACTACGGAATCTATTTTGTCACAAAAATCAAATTTAGAAATCAATTAAATATGAAATTATTTATACAGTATTAATCTTGTTTAAGATAGATGAAAAGTATTGACAGCAGGACTTACGCAAAGGAACAGGAGGTACAAAAATGGCCAACTTCACTCATGAGAATTTAAAACTACGTATTGTCAACTTGAGGAAGCACAGTATTGCTATAGCTTACTCTTGAAGCACAAGTGCATGATGCCGAATATGATCTTCAATAAAAGTGGCTATAAAATAATAGCTGTGATCGTATCCTTCCTGGTAACGCAGAATCAGAGGTTGATTCACTTCTGCACAAGCATGCTCAAATACTCCAGGTAACAACTGCTCTTCAAGGTATTTATCGCTAGTGCCTTGGTCAATTAAAATAGGGCTGTGGTATCCATACTGCTTGACCAGTTCGCTAGCATCGTACTCGCGCCAAGTTTCGCGATCGCTACCCAAATAACCACCAAACACTTTTTGACCCCAAGGACAACGCATTGGTGCAGCAATAGGAGCAAAAGCCGAAACAGATTTGTACTGTTCGGGGTTTCTTAAAGCACAAACAAGCGCACCATGTCCTCCCATAGAGTGACCGAAAATACTTTGCTTATCCGACTGTACTGAGAAATTCTCCGCAATCAAAGCAGGTAATTCGCGAACAACATAGCTGTACATTCGGTAGCGAGATGACCAAGGTTCGACAGTCGCATCCACATAAAAACCCGCACCCGTACCAAAATCCCACTCGTCATCCTCACCAGGAATGCCAGTGTTGCGAGGACTGGTATCTGGCGCAACAAGCATCATGCCGTATTTAGCAGCATATTGTTGCGCTCCTGCTTTAACCATAAAATTTTCTTCCGTGCTCGCCAATCCAGAAAGGAAATAAAGAACAGGGACTGGTTGTTGGGTTGCTTGTGGTGGTTGGTAAACAGCAAAGCGCATTTCTCCGTTACAGCTAGAGGACTTATGGCTGTAAAAGCCGAGTTTACCTTCAAAGGATTTGTGTTCTGAGACGATCGTTAAATGAGTCATTATTCAATCCACACGTTAGGGCTGCAAAATTTTATAATTTGAAGATAGTGTAATTTGCTATCGTATTCGCTTTTATAGTTACCATGACCACTTCACCCCGTCGCTATCACATTACCACTTTCGGTTGTCAGATGAACAAAGCCGATTCAGAACGCATGGCTGGTATCTTAGAAGACATGGGCTTTGAGTGGTCAGAAGACCCGAATAATGCGAATTTAATTCTTTATAATACTTGTACTATTCGAGATAATGCGGAACAAAAAGTATATTCATATCTAGGTAGGCAAGCAAAGCGCAAGCACGAACAACCAGACCTAACGATAGTTGTTGCTGGTTGTGTAGCACAGCAAGAAGGAGAATCGCTGTTGCGACGAGTGCCAGAAGTTGACATGGTTATGGGACCGCAACACGCGAATCGCTTGAAAGATTTGCTACAACAGGTCTTCGATGGCAATCAAGTTGTGGCAACTGAGCCAATTCATATCATGGAAGATATTACCAAGCCGCGACGCGATACCACTGTCACTGCTTGGGTAAATGTGATTTACGGCTGTAACGAACGTTGCACTTATTGCGTTGTTCCTAATGTACGAGGTGTTGAGCAATCTCGGACACCAGAAGCCATTCGCTCAGAAATGGAAGAACTGGGACGACAAGGTTATAAGGAAGTGACCCTACTCGGTCAAAATATTGATGCTTACGGGCGCGATTTGCCAGGGGTTACACCTGAAGGTCGCCACCAACACACTTTAACAGATTTACTGTATTACGTTCATGATGTACCGGGAATCGATCGCATTCGTTTCGCAACTTCCCATCCTCGATATTTTACCGAACGGTTGATTAAAGCGTGTGCAGAATTACCTAAAGTATGCGAACACTTTCACATTCCCTTTCAATCAGGGGACAATGAGGTACTAAAACGGATGTCTCGGGGTTATACTCACGAAAAATATCGTCGCATCATCGATACAATCCGGCAATATATGCCAGATGCATCAATTAGTGCTGATGCTATTGTCGGTTTTCCAGGAGAAACTGAAGCACAGTTTGAAAATACTTTGAAGTTGGTTGAAGATATTGGTTTTGACCAATTGAACACCGCTGCTTACTCTCCACGTCCGGGAACTCCTGCAGCAGTGTGGGATGAGCAATTGAGTGAGGAGGTGAAAAGCGCTCGCCTCCAAAGACTAAATCATCTCGTGGCGCTCAAAGCCGCCGAGCGATCGCAACGTTACATGGGGCGAATTGAAGAAGTTCTGGTAGAAGAACAAAACCCCAAAGACAAAACCCAGGTGATGGGGCGTACCCGTGGTAATCGTCTGACATTCTTTACTGGTGATATTCGGGAACTTAAAGGTAAGTTAGTCAATGTCAAAATTACTGAAGTCCGGGCTTTCAGTTTAACAGGTGAAGCGCCTGTACTAGTGACCACCTGACCAGTGACCGCCTGACCAGTGACCACCTGACCAGTGACCACCTGACCAGTAACCAGTGACCACCTGACCAGTGAATTTCCAGGCTTTGTACGGGCGCGGCGGCCTTGCGCCCCTACCCCTACTCCCTACTCCCTACTCCCTAACTGACTTAAGTGTGCTAGGCTAACTTGGTTCTAGAGTGTTAGAGGTCTTTCATATATGGCAAAGGTGCGGGTAGGATTATTATTTGGGGGTCGGTCGGGAGAACATGAGGTTTCTATCAATTCCGCACGAGCGATCGCTGGTGCGTTGAGTACGGGGCAAAATGGTAGCAAGTATGAAATACTGCCTTTCTACATCCAAAAGGATGGGCGTTGGTTAGCGGGAGATTCGCCACAACAAGTTTTGGCATCAGGACAACCACTACAGTTATCTCAAGGAACTGACGTTGAAGGAGCGGATACCAGTTCTCAATTATTTGTTGCTCAAACTCAGGCTTTGCAGCGTTGGGAATCTCCCGCTCAAGTTGCAGAAGTCGATGTTTGGTTCCCGATTCTTCACGGTCCTAATGGTGAAGACGGTACAATTCAGGGGTTACTCACCTTAATGCAAGTTCCTTTTGTCGGTTCTGGAGTCTTGGGTTCGGCACTTGGGATGGATAAGATTGCTATGAAAACTGCTTTTGCTCAAGCAGGTTTACCCCAGGTCAAATACATTGCTGTTAACAGATCGCAAATTTGGTCAAATCCTTGTGTGTTTCCCAAGTTGTGTGATGAAGTGGAAGCAACTTTGGGCTATCCCTGTTTTGTTAAGCCTGCTAACTTGGGTTCATCGGTGGGAATTGCAAAAGTGCGATCGCGACAAGAGTTAGAAACTGCTTTGGACAATGCTGCTAGTTACGATCGCAGAATTATTGTAGAGGCTGGAGTTGTCGCACGGGAATTAGAGTGTGCGGTTTTGGGTAACGACCAACCTAAAGCTTCGATTGTCGGTGAAATTACTTATAATAGTGACTTTTATGATTATGAAACAAAATATACGCAAGGAAAAGCAGATTTACTGATTCCCGCGCCTGTTGGAGAAACAGTTATCCAGCAAATACAAGAAATGTCATTGCAAGCCTTTGCAGCAGTGGATGCAGCCGGATTGGCAAGAGTTGATTTTTTCTACGTTGAAGCGACAGGAGAAGTGTTGATTAATGAAATCAACACTTTACCAGGTTTTACAGCAACAAGTATGTATCCCCTTCTCTGGTCGCACAGTGGCGTTCCTTTCCCAGAACTCGTTGATACCCTCATTCAACTAGCTCTTGAAAGACAGTGACAAGGAATCACCTGACCGATTACTCCGTTTGGGCTATAAAATTACAACTCTTTGTAGTAGGTAGGGAAGACAGCCCACCAAAGCGCTTTGGTGGGCTGTCTTCCCTACCTACGTGTCATGGTAATCTTTTGGTGATTCGGGAGTAATAAATATCGAGATGTGCTATGGCGCGTCTTTGTTGAGTTACGAAATATACTTTATTTAAGAATACGAAATGAAGAAAATTCAATAATCCTTATAAAAAAAATTACTAAAACATAAATATCGCTACGGATACGATATGCTGAACCCTTAAGTAAAATTTAGTATTTGAAGACACTTTCAGACTTTAATTCACTATGGAAACCAGTCAGAGCGTACAGCAACAAGTATCTCAAGCAGAAGTGCCGCCGCCGATTTTGAAGAAAAAAAAGTCTAAGCCAGCAATGAGTAGAAATACTCTAATGCATATGTTGGCAAAATATCCCTTATTTTTGCCCGTAGGGTTGTCAGCAGTTTTTCTCGCTAGTGGTACTCTTGCCCTGTACAGTCTGGGTTCTGTAGGAAAAGTAGAGGAAGAAGAACCAGAAGTATTAGAAGCAGAGGTTGTTCAACCAATTAGTAGTACTCCAGCAGAGGCGGAGAATCCCATGCCTTTATGGATGATACTGGCGATCGCTCTAAGTTGCGGAAGTGGCAGTTTGGTGTTGTTCCTACTGTTAAATCGTCCCGGAAAGCGTCAAATAGTGACAAATCACTTTAACCGCTATCAGGCACGTTTAAAGCAACGTCACCAAAAAATGGCACCCCGTCCGCCAAAAAACAAACCAGTTTTGGTTCCAGCAAGAATGGCTGCTGTTGCAGTACCTATCGGTCAAGCACAGCCAGTCGTGACAGTTATGCCACCAGAAAACACTATGTCTCGCAATTCTGGTCAAGAAGCTCTCACAAGTGTGTTTGATATTCGCAAACACACTCCTCTATCTACAATTTTGCGTAAGGATTAGAAAGATCGCTTTATGGGTCTTTTTAATTCCACTAAGCTAATAAGGATTTGAATCGAATATCTTTATGGATATTGCCAAAATCTGGATTAGTTTTCAGATTGGGTAAATATTTATCTGGACACAAATCAATAGCTCGTTGTAAGTTTTTGATAGCTTCTTCAGTATTATTTTCAATATTGTAGCACCGAGCTAAGTTGTACCAGATAACATCATCATTAGGCTGTAATTCGGAAGCTTGTTTGTAACTTGCCAGTGCTTCAGAGTGACGTTGTAATTTTTCTAAAACTACACCTCGACTGAACCAAGCTTTATAGTAGTTTGGCTGAATTTCCAAAACTCGGTCAAAGCTTTTGAGGGCTTTTTCATAACGCCCCCACTCAAATAAATTCATACCTCGATTGTGCCAAGCCATTGTATTTCTCGGATCGAATTCAATAGCGCGATCGTAGCTGTCAAGCGCATCTTTGTAGCGTCTCAACTGTTTGAGGGCGTTGGCTTTGTTGTTCCATGCCCAATAAGCATCGGGTTGAAATTCTAAAGTTCGCTCAAAGCTTTTGACTGCTTTGTCATATTTGCCCCAGTCACATAAAGTTAAACCGCGATTGTGCCAAATAGTTCCAGCTTTGGGGTTTAGCTCAACGGCGCGATCGAAGCAGTCAACGGCTTCGCTGTAACGTCCCAACTTTCCTAAAGCAATGGCTCGGTTGTGCCATAGCCAGCAATCAGCAGAGTGAAATTTTAAAATGAGGTCAAAACAGGCGATCGCTTCCTCATGACGCCCTAGAGAACCCAAAGCAAAACCTTTTTGGGACAAAGCTTCGGGGTAATCGGGTTTATACCTCAACGCTTTATCGAAACTGGCGATCGCTTCTTCAAACTTTGCTGCTTTGTTTCGACGCAATCCTTGGTTATAGAAAAACTCTGCCTCTAAGTTCACTGTCAAGTTCATAAATTTAGCATCTTGCTTTAGATAGATTTTTCTATTTTATAGATTCCCCAAAAAATAGCACGCTCTAACAAGTAAAGCTAAAAATACTTTGGGAGAGAGGGTGGACACGGGATAAGGGGTAGAATGTTCTTCCTCATCCGCAGTTCCTACTTTCATAGAGTACCCACCATCTACGAGGTTCTAACGAGAAACTCTATCGAATGACGCACACCTACCTCAAAAGGTTCAGTTTGAGGCTTACAACAGTCTTTACCAGAAAGCAACCATACTCTTGTAGTACGGGCGTCCCGCCCGTAAATTAAAGAAGGCAAGCGAGAACGCCCACCCCACATAACAGCAGGAGACGAAAAGTATGATAAAAATATTGAAGATTTGAATGTGAGCGGTATGCTTGCTAACAGCAAATTTTCAGCCGCAGTCTAAATCTTAGGTAGGTATGGGACAGTGGTACGATTAAAGTTATGGCAGTGGCTTGTCTTGGCAACACCCATTGGTGGGATCGTTGGTTTTCTACTGATAGCAGCCGGGTTCCAAATTCATGAGTGGAGCATCAATTGGATCTGGGCTGTCTTTATCCTGGTATTTGTGGGTTGGCGGTGGTTGTTGGTGAAATGGACTCAACCGCTGGTTGGTCAAGTGGAAGCTGTAGTAACGGAAGTTAGCAAAGAACTTGAATCTGCTACAGCCGCTACATCTGGGATACCAATGGGAACGGATGCTGCAAAGCAAGCAGAAGTGGCTCTACAAGAGATACTCAAATCTTCGCTAAACGATCGCCCGATTTGGGAAGACTGGTCAACTTTTTGGCAGCGCTGTCAGGAACTTGTTGTAGCGATCGCTCAGATTTACAACCCACAAGAAAAGTACCCCTTGTTGAACATTTACGTTCCCCAAGCTTATGGTCTCATTCGGGGAACGGTAGATGATTTGGATCGGTGGATGCAGAATTTATCTCCTGTTCTCAATCAAGTCACGGTTGGGCAAGCATTCCAAGCATATGAAATGTACCGCAAGTTAGAACCTTCTGCTCGAAAACTTTTGCGAGCGTGGAACTGGGCGCAATGGCTATTAAATCCAGCAGCAGCAGTGGCTAGAGTTGTGAGTCAGCGTTCCGGTAACCAAGCGACTCAGCAGTTGTTGGTGAACTTGAGTCAGCTTTTGAGAGAAGCTGCTTTGAAAAACTTGTGCCAACAAGCGATCGCTCTTTACAGTACTACAACATTGCCCGTCTCAGCGCCTTCTGTTGCTGCATCAAGTTTACCTAAAGTCAAAACTCAAACTTTGCAAGATCTCTTAGCTCAAGCAGAACCTGTAGAAGCAGTGGAGCAAAAACCCGTAAGTATTCTACTCGTCGGACGAACGGGATCTGGCAAAAGCAGCTTAATTAACACCCTTTTCCAAACAGATTTAGCTGCAGTTGATGTTTTGCCTAGTACAGATCGGATTCAAAATTACCACTGGCAAAGCCATACAGGAGAAACGCTCACACTTTTGGATACTCCAGGTTACGAGCAAGTCAACCGTAAAGATTTACGAGAGGTTGTGCTAGATTATACGAAAAATGCAGATCTAGTATTACTAGTGACACCTGCTCTCGATCCCGCTTTGCAAATGGATGTGGACTTTCTGAGAGACTTAAAAGCAGATACAGCAGATTTACCCGCAATTGCGGTTGTTACTCAGGTCGATCGTCTCCGTCCCATTCGAGAGTGGGAGCCTCCCTATGATTGGGAATGGGGAAATCGTCTAAAGGAAATAGCGATTCGAGAAGCAACAGAATACCGCGCTCAACTTTTAGGAGACTTTTGCAATCTCGTTTTACCCGTCGTCACTGCTGACAGCAAAACGTCTCGCATTCCGTGGGGAATAGACGCACTATCATTAGGGTTGATAAATGCGATCGCACCAGCCAAGCAACTCCGTCTTGCTCGTTTTTTACGCGATCGAGAAGCTCGTACCATAGCTGCTGCCAAAATCATCGAGCGCTACACTTTTCAAATGGCAACAACTCAGGGGCTTGCAGCATTTTTGAAAAGCCCGGTTTTACAATTTATTTCTACAATGTCAACAGGCTCGCCAACTCTCGCCAATTTACTAGCCGCCCAAATTCCAGTAGAACAATTGCCAGTTGTCATTGGCAAACTTCAGATGGCTTATGAGATTTTCTCGCTATTAGATACAGGCAATCTTAACAAATTTGACCTCCTGTCACTTTGGCCGTTGTTACTAGAAAATTCTGCTTCTAGCGATCGTAATGCTTGGGCATTTGGTCATGCTTTAGTTGAGTATTGGACACAAAATTTGACGGTTGAACAATTGCGAGAGCGGTTTGAGTCCTATTTGTCAGAGTCACAATGACTTGATTTTCATATCTTTATAAGATGATGTTTGTCAAGTTTAATATCCCCCTAAATCCACGCCACTTGCTTTATGGCTTTGATTTGAAACTCACTTCACATGAAGCCTTACATGGCTGCGAGAAAGAAATTAGTATTAGCAGCTGGGAAACTTGTGATGAGTGTCATGGTTCGGGTAGAGATAATCGGGATGATATGTGTATAGTTTGTGTTGGGGAAGGACGAAATCAAGTTGTGAAAAAGTTGAAAGTTGTTATTCCTGCTAATGTTGCTTCTGGGGATATTCTAAAAATTGCAGGTGCAGGTGATGCTGGTGGTCAAGGTGGAGATACTGGTGATTTATACATACATCTATTAAGCTAAATACCTGCCTTTTCTGCCTAGAGAGCGAGGAGTATTCCTAAAAAAGCAGCATATTATGAGGCGTATTGGTTGAGACGCAAGTTGGTTTGAGCACTATGTTGCTACAAACTGTTTGCGTGTTGCCGTAATATAATCTGATGGAGAACCTATGGCTACGGATATATCGAAAATTCAAGAACATCACCCTGTTTATGCAGAAGGACCTGGTGGTTTAGCAGGTGCGTCTGATACCCATATTGGTACAGTAGACAAAGTAGAAGCTGGCAAATACATCAAGCTCACTAAAAATAACTCACCGGATGGTCAGCATCACTGGTTTCCCATTGATTGGGTGAGGGCAGTTGATGAGCGAGCTGTGTACCTCAACAAAACCATAGACGAGGCAACGTCAGGTCTAATAGATCGACAACCTGAAGGTATTTAGAGCAAGTTCACAAACTGGAAACGATGCTTTGAAGTTTCCAGATTTTATCTACAAAGAATGAAACAGCCCTGCCCTCTCCAAAGGGGCTGTGTGTATAGTATCCGCCTCTTGGTTCTCGATTTAAAGGAGTGTTGTATAGCAATACTAAATCATTTATAAACAATTTTAGGTACTGTAGGTAGGGCTATGCCGCACAAAAGACTTGATGGTGGGCATTGCCCACCCTACGTGTGTTTTATAAATCAAATAGGATTGCTGTAGTACAACAGGAAATTTAAAATGAGAATTTTTGTTTCAGGTCGTCTTTGTTTATTCGGAGAACACAGCGATTGGGCAGGAAAATACCGCCGGATTAATCTTCAAATTGAAAAGGGCTACACCTTAATTGTTGGTACTAATCAGGGAATTTATGCTGATGTCAAACCTAATTCTACTGAGTTAATTATTCGTTCTTCTCTCAATGATGGCACGCTATTAGCTCGGAAATTACTCAAGCAGCAGCCCAAGCAATACAACTCGGAGATGCTCAACTTCTTGGAGCTTTAATGACAAAAGCCCAGGCTGAATTCGACCGGCACGTAGCTCCAGCTTGTCCTTCTCAATTAACTACAAAGAAACTGCATCTCCTTCTCCATCACGACCCTCTAAAACCTTATATCTTCAGAGGAAAAGGTGTAGGTT
This sequence comes from Scytonema hankhaensis NUACC26, assembly GCF_045865695.1. Classification (NCBI taxonomy): domain Bacteria; kingdom Bacillati; phylum Cyanobacteriota; class Cyanophyceae; order Nostocales; family Scytonemataceae; genus Scytonema; species Scytonema hankhaensis. The sequence continues at coordinate 50,689 of NZ_BAACAP010000220.1, read as the reverse complement.
CTCAGGGTGATGGCACTGCACAACTAATTGTTAAAACTCAAGAGAGTCAAAGAAAAGCTACCCTTAATTATTAAACGCGATTTTCCTCAAATGCAAGCCTTACAGTTAATTATACCTCATTTCACCGAATGATACGGACTGTCATCAGCGATCGCAAGGCAGAGGTAGAAATTGACACGCAAGTTAAGTTGAGTAAATTATAAAGTTATGTAAAACGAACACTCATATTGAGTCGATCTGCCGAAAGAATATATCAAAATCATTAAGTTTTCTCATTGTTATGGTGTAGCAATTGATGATACTTAGGGTTCCAAAGACTCTTGACAACTAGTTTGACAAAAAATGAGAATGCTTTACAAAAATTATTTATATCAAGAAAACATGACAAAAAGAGTATCAATAAGTTAGCAGCTTTAAGGAAATAGAGTCAACAATAGCCTTAATTGAAGCTAGAGATTTGCTGACCTATGCAGCCAATTCGTACTTTTAACGTATCTCCATCATTACCGCAGCGACTTGAACCGCTACGGAAGTTAGCGTATAATCTTCATTGGGATTGGAACGTTGACACCAAAGACCTATTTCGTCGTTTAGATCCGGATTTATGGGAATCTAGCCGTCACAATCCTGTTTTGATGCTCGGTACAATCAGCCAAGCGAGATTGATGGAAGTTGTGGAAGATGAGGGCTTCCTAGCGCAAATGGATCGAGCAGCCCGTCAGTTGGAAGATTATTTTAACGAGCGCACTTGGTATCACAAGAATAGGGATAAGGGATTGGGGACTGGGGATAAGGAACAGAGTCATTCTCCTAATCCCCCTTCGGGTATCTCCTCCGGAGACGCTGAGTCACTAGCGCGACACGCTTCGCTATCAGGGCTGTCTCACCAATCGCCATTGCCCCTTATCCCCAGAGGGGGCCCCGAGTTCCCCAATCGCCAACCTAAAGAATGCTACGCCTATTTTTCTGCTGAATTTGGACTTGTCGATTGTTTGCCGATCTACTCTGGAGGGTTGGGAGTTCTCGCCGGGGATCACCTCAAATCAGCAAGCGATTTGGGTTTACCTTTGGTTGGTGTAGGTTTGCTTTATCAGCAAGGCTATTTTGCTCAATATCTCAACGCTGATGGTTGGCAACAGGAACGCTACCCCATCAACGACTTCTATAATATGCCCTTGCAATTGGAACGCAATCCCGATGGTTCCGAACTACGAATTGGGGTTGATTATCCAGGACGAACCGTTTATGCTCGTGTTTGGCGCGTACAAGTGGGAATAGTCCCTTTGTATATGCTCGACACTAACATTGAGCCAAATAACCCTTACGATCACGACATCACAGACCAACTCTACGGTGGCGATATTGATATGCGTATCCACCAAGAAATGATGTTGGGGATCGGTGGTGTCCGAATGCTGAAAGCACTTGGATATGATGTCACCGCTTATCATATGAATGAAGGTCATGCGGCTTTCTCAGCATTAGAGCGTATCCGCATGCTCATTCAAGAACAAGGGCTGAGTTATGTCGAAGCCAAACAAGTAGTCGCTTCTAGTAATATTTTTACTACCCATACACCAGTACCTGCAGGAATTGACCTGTTTCCTCCAGATAAAGTTTTGCATTACCTGGGATACTATGCCGATGTTTTTGGTTTGAACAAAGACCAATTTTTAGCGTTAGGACGAGAAAACGCTGGCGATTTGTCTACACCATTCAGTATGGCAGTGCTAGCGCTGAAAATGGCAACATTTTCTAATGGTGTGGCACAATTACACGGAGTCGTGTCGCGACAAATGTTCAAAGGTTTGTGGCATGGCGTACCTGTTGAGGAAGTCCCTATTACAGCAATTACAAACGGCGTGCATGCTCGTAGTTGCGTTGCGAAATCCACTCAAGAGTTATACGATCGCTACTTAGGACCGAGTTGGTCATCAGCACCAACCGATCATCCTTTGTGGGAACGAATGGACGCGATCCCCGATGAGGAGTTATGGCGCAATCACGAACGCTGTCGCTTGGACATGATTATGTACGTGCGGGAGCGTTTGGTGAAGCATTTACAGGATCGTGGGGCTTCTCCTCTAGAAATTGCCCAAGCACGAGAAGTTCTCGATCCGAAAGTTCTCACTATTGGTTTTGCCCGCCGCTTTGCTACCTACAAACGTGCTACCCTTTGGATGCGCGATATCGAGCGAATTAAGAGAATTTTATTTGGCAATAAAGACCGCAAGGTACAGTTTGTCTTTTCTGGTAAAGCACACCCCAAAGATATTCCAGGTAAAGAACTAATTCGTGAAATCAATCGCTTTATCCACGAACACAATTTGGAAAAGCAAGTTGTGTTTGTTCCTAACTATGACATTTACATTGCCCGATTGATGGTGTCTGGTTGTGATGTATGGTTAAACAATCCACGTCGCCCACGGGAAGCATCCGGGACAAGCGGTATGAAGGCAGCAATGAATGGCTTGCCGAATTTAAGCGTTCTAGATGGTTGGTGGGATGAAGCTGATTACGTCCGCACTGGTTGGGCAATTGGACATGGGGAAATGTATGACGATCCCAACTACCAGGATCAAATCGAAGCAAATGCTTTTTACGATATCTTGGAAAAGGAAGTCGTGCCTTTGTTCTATGACCGAGATGTGGATGGCTTACCTCGTCGCTGGGTTGATAAAATGAAGGACGCTATTCAATTGAACTGCCCATTCTTCAATACGGCGCGGATGGTGGGAGAATATGCTTTGCGGGCTTATTTTCCAGCAAGCGATCGCTCTCACACTTTGACCGCCGATAACTATGCCCCTGCTAAAGAATTAGCTGCTTGGAAAGAAAATTTAACTGCACATTGGTACAACATAAGAATTAAAGACATTAACATATCTTCTGGTGCTGAGATTGAAGTGAACCAGACTGTTAGCGTCAAAGCTAAAGTTGATTTGGCAACTTTAACAGAAAAAGATGTGCGATTGGAACTTTACCAAGGCGCTATTGATGCTAATGGAGAGATTGTCAACGGCATACCTGTGGTGATGAATTACCAAGGGGAAGATAAGGATGGATTGAGTATTTACACGGCTGATGTTATTTACACAACATCTGGTTTGCAGGGTTTGTCTTTGCGCGTGTTACCCAAGCATAGATACCTTTCTAGTCCTTATGAGCCACGATTGATTGTTTGGGCGCAGTAGGAGGATTTTGGATGCGTGGATTTTAGATTTTAGATTAATAATCTAAAATCTAAAATCTAAAATTCTATTGGGGATGATAATGTAACCAGTCGTGCGATCGCCTAGTACTTGGTTGCGTTGTTCTCCCCAATACCACCAGTAGGCTGCTACGTATGCACAGATAAGGCTATCGAGTTTGTCTTCGGTTTCTTTAAGGGCTATGCCTGTAGTGGGAATTTCTGGAAGTAGCTTTTGAAAACGGGCAAGATGTTTGCCCCACAAGCACAAAGGAGGATGGAGTCTAGGTAGGATGTCTGTGATGTAATTATAGAGTTTGATAAGTTCTGTGCGGCGATCGCTGAGGCATCCTTTTTTGTATTTAAGGATGCGTTCTAAACCGAAGAGATGCACGATCGCTGGATGGGGAAAAACTTCGATTTGGTATCTCCCTGGTTTTTGTGGTTCAATCGTTGGGGCGTGTTCAAAACCACGGGCTTCGAGTTCTAGTCCAAAATTTACTGTTCGCTCAGCAAAAGGTAAGCTAAGATTTGCTGGGTAGCATCCTGCATGATATTTTCCAAAGTATTTGTGAGTTAGTTTATCGGGTAAACGGCTTCCTGTCGTATTGGGGATCAACGTAGGTGCGTCTACAGCGATGATGGCAGGTTCTTCTGGCTTAAGGCAAGTATCAATCCAAGAGAGAATGTCTGTAATCAGTTCTTTTCGATCTAAGTCTATTATTTGCAGTTTTTCGTCTGTCAGTTTTAGGTAGCATAAGCCGCTTGGTTGGGATTTCCAGCCTAAGTCGATTCCAAAAAATTTCATTTTTGTCCATCAGTAGATGGGCTTATTGTCGCATTTTTATTCGGTACTTTAACAAAGAATTAACCGCAGATGAACGCACCCAAGGACGCAGATAAATTTGTACCTCAGTAAACTAGGAGATGCGATATGTTAAAATTTGAGATAAGTTTGTTATTGATGTTTAAACTTCAGCCTTATGGAAATCCTTATTGAGTCAACCAAAGAATTTGAACAAGACTTGGAAGCATTCACTCAGCCCGATAGAACTGTAATTGTTAATAAAATGAATCAATATTTTCAGCGTATTCTAAACGATAAAAACTCTTTATCTCATATACATTATCTTGAACAGTTAAAAAAAATCAATATAAATAGTTATGATTCTTCCCTATATTCTCTGATAATTGCTCCTACAATTAGGGTAATTATTACTATCGATGAAGATCCAATTTTTGATAGGATAATTATTACTTTATTTAGAGTTGTAAAAGCCGTAGAAGCATCAGAAGCATATACTGCTGTTGCAAATTCTATTTATAAAGAGCTAATATTAAATAATCAAGAAGCTGAGCTTCAGACTAGCTAATGTCACAAATTAAACCTCTTTTGGATGAATATGGTATTATTCATGAGGCAATGAAAATTTTACCAGATGAATTTAAAATTGATTTCCTTGAAGCCTTAGCTGAGCTTGAAGATAATGAGTGTCACAGAAATAGAAATTTCCCTAAAACAAGACTGCATAAAATAAAAGGTGTTAAACAAGCAATCTATCGTGCTGACATCGATAAAATATCTGGATGGCGAATTCATATTCAATATATTGACGGAAAAATTCACTTAAAAGACATCATAGAAGGTCAACGTCACGATGAGGTCATAGAAGTTATTAAATCGAAAAAAGATAGGTACGAGTAGTGACGATCTTTATATCCACGAGGAATGTGTAGGTAGTTCGCCATGAATACGGTAGATGAAGTGGCGCTAAAATGCTAGCCTATAGAAGAGGCATGGATGTTCTATAAGCCAAAGCGTAAAATGCGATTCGGTATCGGATGAAGTAAAAAAACCGAGATTGCTATGCGTAAGATGTGCTTTCATTGTTAAGAAAGAGCGTCCGCGAAGCGCAAGCTGAAAGAGCGCTTATCGCCTTTGGTCTCAACTCTACACCACAAAGTAGCAACTACCCTAGTGTAAAGTACACTTGTCAAAATAGTTTCAACATGACTCGATATGTGTTGAGACTTCTGAAAACTTGCGTGTAGAACTGATGTTATCCCTCCTTCATAACAGTTCTTTACAAAGTTTTACCACTTGTTATGCAGCTATTAACACGTCAAACAAAAGTTGTCGCCACTGTCAGTCCTGCTAGTTCGCAAGAGGCAATTGCGGGTATGATAAAAGCAGGAATGAACGTAGCTTGCCTAAATTTCTCTCATGGAAGTTATGACGGCCTTGCCCAAACAATTGCTCGAATTCGCTCAATAGCAGAGGAACTAGACACTCCTGTAACCTTATTACAAGAACTGCGAAGCTCTGAATTACCTTCTCTGAGTAACAAAGATATTCAAGATTTAGAGTTTGGTTTATCTCAGGAAGTTGATTATATTGCTTTGAGTTTTATAAGAAGTGCTGAGGATGTAAGGGTTTTAAAGAATTTACTACAGCAAAAAGGTGCAGCCGATACAGCTGTCGTGGCTAAAATTGAAAAACTGGATGCGATCGCTCATTTAGAAGAGATACTGAATGAATGCGATGCTGTGATGATAGCACCAAGGGATTTTGGTTTAGGGATGAGTCAGGAGAAACTTCCTCTGTTACAAAAACGCATTATTGAACTGTGTAACCATAAAGGAATTCCAGTTATCAGTGCAATACAAATACCAGAGAGCACAAGCCATAATCATTCGACTCGTACAGAAACCAGTGATATTGCCAACGCCATCACAGATGGTACTGATGCAGTTATGCTCTCAAATGTATCACAAACCAATGAAGCATCTGTTGAAGGCGTACAAAGATTAGTGAAAATTGTAACAGAAACAGAAGCAGAGATAGAATTTCTTAACAATCCGCCTGCAAAAACTGATGTGACTCATGCACTCAGTGTAGGACTCAATGCTATTTGTAAAGTGTTACCCCCTCGATGTATTGCTACGTTTACAAGTAGCGGTTACACAGCCCGATTAGCAGCCGGAGAACGTCCCAAAGTCCCCATTATTGCGCTTACACCCAACCCTAAAGTTTACCGCAGTTTAAACCTTATTTGGGGAGTCCAACCAGTTTTACTTAATCGAGAGGTTGAAACTTTTGAAGAATTGACAGCACAAGTTGAGGAAATGTTGCGCGATCGCAGTTGGGTTGAACCGGGTGATAAAATTCTTATTTTAGCTGGGATTCCTACCAAACATTCCCAAGGAACAAATTTTCTCAAAATTCATATAATTGCAGCGAGCGGTAACCAGTGACCAATGACCAGTGACCAGTGACCAGCGATCCCTGTTATGATTCATCTTGATTGACAAGCTTTCAGTTCTTCGAGTTCATCAGGATGAATAGCTAAATAATTAGCGCTCCAATTACAACCGTTCTTCCATAAACTCTCAAAATCAAATTCCAAAATTTTGATAACGGTTTAATTAATAGTATATTAAAATGCAGTGTTTATCAAATAAGACTGACAATGACAGATAAAAATCCACCAACTGCATATGATTCTCCTTGGAAAGATATCCTACAAATATACTTTGAAGAATTTATCTTATTTTTCTTGCCAAATGAGCATATATATGTTGATTGGACAAAACCAATTGAATTCTTAGACAAAGAATTAGAGGAAGTTGTTAAAGACGCTGAGATTGGACGCCGTTTTGCTGATAAATTGGTAAAAATATATTTAACTAACGGAGCGGAAGAATGGGTACTTATTCATGTTGAGGTACAGGCTCAAGAAGATTCAGATTTTCCAGAAAGAATGTATGTTTATAGCTCTCGTATTTATAGTAAATATAAAAAGAAAGTAGTTTCAATCGCAGTTTTGGGTGATGATAATCCTAATTGGAAACCATCACAATTCGGTTATAGTTTATTTGGGTATAGATTAAATGTAGAATATCCTGTTATCAAGTTATTAGATTATCAACAACAGCAATCCCAACTATCAGCAAGTAATAATCCATTTGCGATCGTAGTATTGGCACACCTAGCTGCACTTAATACCCGTAGCGATCGAACATTACGCAAACAAGAAAAGCTAGCTTTAGTACAGCGATTGTACTCGATGGAGTTTGAGGAACAAGATATTCTCAATTTGTTTGCTTTCTTAGATTGGATGTTGACGCTACCATTAGATTTAGAAGCAGAGTTTAAACAAGAAATTAAACAACTGGAGGTAAGACAGGCAATGAAGTACGTTACTTCTGTTGAACGCAGCGGTATTGAAATAGGTAAAAAAGAACACGCAGTATCGTTAATAGTACGGCAACTCAATCGCCGTGTAGGTAATGTTGATGACACGATAGTTAATCATCTACGTGGGTTATCAGTTGAAGAGTTGGATACATTGGGTGAAGCATTACTTGATTTTACTTCGATGGCTGATTTAACTAATTGGTTGGAGCAACAGTAGTTTCATCGTATTAATTCTACGTTATTAGGATGATATGCTTCGGATACCCTCTTACGGGTTTAGTTGAAAGGCAACAGATGCAAGTCACTTGATTTCTACTAACGGCAAATATTACCTGAGTTTTTGTTAATAATAAGAATTGTGAAGAGAGAGGGGAGGTAGAAGCATCTGTCAGCTGCTTCTACTCCCCCTCTTATTTGTAATTATCATTAATATAGCAATCCTATCTAATTTGTAAAAAAATCTAAGGACAGAAACAATTACAAATCTGTCAAACTACAAATGCGATCGCAAGCTTCATACTTTGAAATTCTACTTAAGTTGTTCCAGCGAATAATCCTACCAACAGAGTTGCTACCCTTGATATTACTTACTTAAATGAATCCTTAAGAATTGGACATGGGGGGAATGGAAGTTTATTTATTCTCGCGAAATCCAATGATTTATCTGGCTCTGGTAGCGCGGGTTAAACAGGTAGCGATCGCTTGATGTGCAGTTATTTCCATTTTGGCAAGTGATTTTGCCACTTGTACAGTTATCCTTAAAAGTGTCGCTCCTACAAATGAATTTACTTCAATTTTGGTGTGGGAGCACGCGAAGAAAGTTTTTGAACTTGAACCAAATATGAGAGCGCTCTAACACAATCTTCATCTAAATTTTTTGTAAAATCCGGAAGATCAGTTACCAAAGCTGTAGAAAAAATTAAGCACAGACATCTTGATTATCAAGTTATCCCCCTTGATTTTTCAAATCGAGTCTACCGTAGGTGTTCCTTTCTAAATAGAAAATTTTGAAGGGGCTCGTACCCTCAATTATATCTCATGAATTATTGATGATTCGACCAAATCATTATATCCCAAGCGACTCCGGTCAACATTTTGAAGGTGTACACTTTAGCCATACTATAATAACTAATGACTAAGAACTTTCAAATTCAATTGAGTTGGAAAGATCCAGCAACAGGAGGACACAGAGAACCTCATTTGAGTTTACCCGTAGCCTTGGGTCGAGAGTTTTCTAAAATGCCTGTCGAACTTGAGGGTAAGCGCGTCGCACGGATGGTACTTAAGAGCAACCAAATTTCTCAATACCATGCTTTAATTGACTTGAAACAAGATCGTTTAGTGGTTATAGACCAAAATAGCGCTAACGGTATCTTGGTCAACGGTGAACGTAAAACAAGCTACATCCTGACTAGTGGTGATATTTTGCAAATAGGTTCCTGCACAATTACTGTTACTTTTGACTCTAGTGCATTCCTACAAGATTCTACCAATAACAATACTTCGATCCCATCTTTCAAAATTCCCACAGATCATCACCTTAGCTTAACAGAGATATTTCCTGTTATCTCAAACAAACTTGACTTACACCAAAGTGGCTTTCTTATACCGGGTATTATCACAGTACTGTCTGTAGTAGCGATGTTAGCTACTAGAAATAGTGAAAAATTTTTCTACATTTTAGCAGCTTACTTAGCTAGCGCAAGTCACTACTTTATACACAAAATTTGCCATAAACATAAACCTTGGTGGTTACTAGTCAGCGTCGGTCTAGCCACAGGGTTACCACTTTTAGGAGGATTGCATCTATTCTCATCTCATAAAGATGATGACTTTTTTGGGATAGTTGTTAAAACTTTTTTGGGACAAGGATTATCGGAAGAAATTTTCAAAGCATTCCCAGTAATCTTAGTTTACTTAATAGGTAGACTACTGACATCACCTAAAAGAGAGAGTATTGGAATATGGGAGCCAATAGATGGAATCCTTTTAGGAACAGCATCTGCAACGGGATTTGCATTAGTCGAGACTATGATGCACGTGCATGAAGAAATTGAAAAGAGCGGTAATTTTGCAGGATTAACACTTTTAATTCCCCAAATTTTAGGAGATATTTCTGGACAAGTAGCATACAGTGGCTACTTTGGCTATTTCATTGGTTTAAGTACCCTGAAAAAAACATGGCGTTGGCAGCTTTTAGGAATTGGCTGTATCACTACAGCTACTATACATGCTCTTGGGTCTATCGTGACGATTTTGCAAGAGCAACACCAGCAAAAATACCTTACCAGTATATGTTTAGCATCGATCGGCTCTGTAGCTTACGTCTTTTTGATAGCAGCAATTCTCAAAGCCCGTCAACTTTCGCCAAAATCACCAAAATCTAGTATTTCTCATTAAGATCCAGAAAGTGATGGAAATACAAATGGATTCCGCACTTAATACGGTTAACCGTACATGAATAAGACGGTGGATTTTTACTAAAGATTGAGCGGTTATCTGCACTTCTACTTTAGTCGAGAAATTTGTCAAGATAATCTTGTTGCTTGAGAGCGTATGAATGAGAAAAAAATTTTTGACACAAGTATTTCAAAACGGTATTCGTAAAGTTTTACGCAATCCTAAATATCGGTTATTTGCAATCATTGCTGGATTATTTTATTTAGTGAGCCCGTTAGATATCTTACCGGATATTATCCCCATCTTCGGGTGGATAGATGACGGTTTGATAGCTAGCTTCGTTGTGGCGGAAGCTTCTCAAATTCTTGTTGAAGAGATAAAAAAACGCAAACAAGTCACTCCTACTGAATCCAATTCCAGTCAGACATCGGCAACCATTGATGTTAAAGCTATAACAATTTCATAAAAGTTATATTTGTTGGTTAATTTAAATAACTTGTAAGTGCGATAAGTCAAAAGCTTATCGCATTTCATTTATCGCTATTATTTTATGGTACGGTTATTATCAATGCTGAGGGTAGTTAAAGCCGAATAGCCAAGAATTTTACTGGAAATATCATAAGAATATAAAGCAAACGAGCAAAAGCACAATTATCTAATTATTCGTAACACTATGACTCTCATTCGTTACAATCCCTGGCAAGAAATGAACGCGCTCCAACGTCTGTTTGAAGAAACAAGAGTCCCCTTTGAAAGAGACTTTGTTAAAGTTCCTGCTGCTGAATTGACTCAAACAGATGATGCTGTTAACTTGAAGTTAGAACTTCCTGGTATGGATGCTAAAGATTTAGATATCCAAGTCACAGAAAAGGCTGTTGCTATCAGTGGAGAGCGCAAGTCCGAAACCAAGACTGAAGACAAAGGAACAACAAGGACAGAGTTCCACTATGGTAAGTTCCAACGAGTCATTCCTCTACCTGTAAAAATTCAAAATACTAATGTCAAGGCTGAATACAAAGACGGTATTTTGAATCTGACTCTCCCTAAGAAGGAAGAAGAAAAGAATAAAGTTGTCAAAGTTAATCTGGAACAGCCTGCTGCTTAGTTGACTGTTTAAGCGATCGATTTCCTTACACTTAGATAATTATCAAAAAACCTCGGTAAGTCTGATGCTACCGATGTTTTTTCTCAAACATCCTATGCGATCGCTTTCTTTTCCGATTTTTGTTTTTTTAATCATTATTTGGATGAAATATCTCTACTAACGAAAACAAATCCTCGTGTTTTACCCGATACCGAATCAATAGTGTTCATTGCTTTCCATAAATCTGCTGTTGTTACCCAAACAGGTGGATATTTATAACGAGACACGTCCAAAATTAAAAATCTATCTGTTTGTTTATTGTAAGCAGCTAATGGCGAAATATGTCCGCCTTTCTCTTGTCCAATTTCTTTACGTAAATAGTTAGTCAAAACAAAATTTTCCGGCTGTTTTAAATTTTCTGATGCTTCTTTGCGAAACTGTTCTATGCTGGTATTACTAGCATGATGAACTTGTACTTTAACACCATAACTTACTAATAGTTGTCCCATCTGCTCTAGTGTCATTCCCATGCGAGAAACAACTTCAGGGCTAATGACTTTTTGCGTTGCTTGGTTATTAAAAAAGTTTTCTTGAGTAAATACACGATAAGGCTTGTACTCTGGTGCTTCTGGTGCAGGAATTCCTAAACTATTCAGCACCATTACTATACTAGCAACCCCACAATAAGCTTGATTATTTTGGGTCACAAATTGGGTACTTAGAGGAAAAAAATCTTGTCGATAACGACTTTTAAGTAATAGCTTTTCCCCTTCAGGTGTAGTAAAACTAATTAAATTTGTTTTCAATGGTAGAGTTTGGGCAACAACACTCCCACCAGTCAAGCATATTCCAAAAACTATAGCTTTTAGGGATGTTGTCTTAAAATTGAGTTGGCCAAACATAAATTTTAACTACTGTCAATAATTCAATTGTAATTGATAGTATTTGTCAAGTTTGTTAGGAAAAATGCTACTAGTCGGAAGCTCTAGATTTTGTGTACCCCCCGCAAAATTTGGAGAATTATCTCGATTGTTTGTTGCAAGTGAGTCCGCCCATCTGGTAGTGTAGCTTTCGGGTCCATATATCCCCCTGGAACTTGATGTCCGACTGGTCCGGCAGAAATGATAGTAATCTTACCTTTGCGCTTGGCTTGATTCCAGTAGGACAAAGGGAAGATTTTCCAGCGACCGGGAAAAGCGATCGGACCGAGCCGCTCAACAGTGTCTTTGTCGCCCACAACGTGGTAAAGTTGCTCCAACTGCAAAAAATCGTTGTTGGCACTCATCACCCCACCCAGAGAAATGACATCAATTGGAGCGCCAATCGATCGCTTTAAGTAGGGAGCAGAAGCAACGGACATTTCTCCCCCGCCACTGTAGCCGATCAGGGTAATGGGTACACCGCTTCCAGGTTTATAGCCTTGGTTGATTAAGCCATCAAAAATGACTTGAGCAATACCCTGATTGTAGACAGGTCCGTAGCGTTTATCAGAAGACACCGCCACAATAATTACGTTTCGCAGGTTCACCAGTATTCCCAACAAAGCCGCCGGATTTGTCAACCGCGTTTTGTCTGCCAACCGCCACAAAAATGCTAGCGGGCGATCTTCATTCAGAGGCTTGTTCAGCACCGAATACATCATTAATCCCTGCACTAATTCCACACCCGAAGGTAAAGCAGGCTCTAGCGCTCTCAAAAAATCTTCGATATCCGGCGTATATTCCTCCCCCGATTGACCAATCCCATCGAGATAAACAACATAGCGATTGACAGATTTACGGCTGGTAGATTGGGCGAGGTCTGACGATGCAGGGGCTGTATCGAGATCGTCGTTATACCAACCAGCCCACCACCCCAGCGATTCCAATGGTGCAAGAATTCCAGCAAAGACGAGCGCGACTACTCCAATCCAAATCAAATCGAAAATCAGCTGCCATAAACCGTGTTGGTACCAGCTAAAGAGACCGTTACGAATCGGATACAGCAGCACCAGGATAATCGCAAAGGCGATCGCCATCACCACCAAGCTCAACGCCAGCTTTATAGATTGCGGAATGCTGCGCGTTTTCTGGTCGAGTTGCACCAGTGGATTAGATGTGTTGGTGCGTTGAGTGATGTTGAGGGGAGTTGAGGCGCTTGGCTGAGCCGTCAGGGTTTGAGCGACAGTACGGGCTTCCTCAGGCGCGGAACGATCGGAAGCTTGAATGAATTCCCGAACTTCGCGGAGCTGAGTTTGAGATGCAGCAATAATTGGTTCCGCCGGTCTGTTCCCCGCTAACAGCTGCTCGACGAGCTCTTCGTGCGTATCGGCTAGAGCGACTCCGGCTACGCGATCGGCAAGATTGCGACCAAGAAGCGCAATTGGCTGTCCGATCGTACCTTCTAAAAGCTGCTTCACCGACCAACCCAGCGCGACATAAACGACAGCAGACCCAACTTCAACTCCAGCAACCGCAGCCAACCCTACGACCATTGCTAATAGGTTCCAGACGGAGAGCAGGTTGCCGATCGGAGATCCCAAATAAGGCAAAGCTCCCAAAAAGCCAAACAGCAGGGGAACATAGCCCAATCCCAATACTGTAGTTAAGGTCAGGAATGGTATGTGTATCGATCCAAGCAGCAAACAAATAAGCCAGGTACTTAGTGTTAGAAAGAGAAAGCCAACCGTAAACAGAACCGCACTCAGTAATAAGCTAAACGCAAATCGCCCCGGCTTAACGCGGCTAATGAACAGAACAATGCTTTGCCCGACAGCAAGCGATAAACCAGACAGCAGTACGACAAGCAATGCTAACCAAAGTCCATTGGGAAGCGTTGCGACCTGTTGGAAAGCATTGAATTTGAATGCAAACGCACCCCCAATTAGTTCATGCCATTGATTTGACGCTGTGTCATTCATTATAGATCTCGTTATCGAAGATTCCAGTATATAATATGTTAAATTGGAACCCCCCACAGGTGCTAGTAGTTCTAAGCTGTTCTATATCTATTTTGTATATTAAACCTTCTAGGCGCAGAGTAAGAAAGGGAAGAGTTTAGTGCTTCTTATCAAACTTTAGAAATATGCAAGTTAAACTTGATAATAATTAGAGAAACTCATGACCAACACTTCAAATTTCAATCGATTCACGTATGTAGTCGGAGCAGATCGAGATACGCAGAATGAATTGATTAGTTGGGTCGTCAAATCACAGGAATACATCAACCAGTATTTTGGAGGAGATAGAAGTAGGATAATGAGAACAACATTTGGAGATTGCGTGTCAAAAGTAGAAGTGCTAACAGACTTAGCTATCGATGACAATTATGCACCTGATTTCCGAGGTGTAAGAGACGTAAACGGTCGTTTACAAGCAGGAGCAATAATTTCCAGACAAATTGATATACTTTTCCCTTATACTGAAGAAAGAGTCTATCTATCAATAGACCCATTTACTACACCTCCTTGGAATTGCTTAGATTTAGAAGGCGTAGAGTTACCAGAAAAAATCAAAGGAGCAGCAAGATGGTTAATGTCAGAAATAGTTCAAGAAATAATAGATACAGAAACAGAAGGAGTGACTAAAGTACTATCGATTGAAAGATCTAAAGATTTTTACTTAAACATTGGGTTTCAAGAAAATCCTGATTACCCGTCTGAATTAGTTTTAACAAAAGAAGCAGCAATCGCTTTTTTACAAGAACAATCATATCGCAGATGAGAAAGATAATGACAAGTCAACAATACCAGCCCACAACAGAAGATTTGAAGCGATGGGAAAGATTAGATGAACTTGGTATGACCGCAATGTGTGGTACACCCATGTCAGATGAAGAATACGAACATAAACTTCAATCTGTTATTGATGGTAGCTGTTTTACTAAGTACCTAAATAAAATATTAAAGCAAAAGCAAGAACTTCAGGATAGGTTGAAAGGCATCGAACAAACAGAACAAATGCTAAGGGCAAAAATTGCAGAATTTCAAAATCAAAAGGCAAGTTAGGAATCGCGCAGGAATAACTTACCTAATAAGTTGACGCCATCAAAAATGACTTGAGCGATGCCCCGATCGTAGATATCTCCGTAAAATGGTGTAAGGGCGCTCTTGCCACTGCGCCCCTACCAAAACTTGCGGGTCATGCGTAATTAATTTCTGGAGATGTCTTAAAACGCTGTTTTTCCTTTGCATAACGTAATGCAGCTAACTGAGTCTCTAACTGTGCTTTAACTTGATGTCGATAGGTGAAAAAGTGCTCTCCAATACCCAAGGCTGTTAAATAATCATAGACAAGACGGGGTTTGGCAAGAGATATGGCTATTAATTGCCACCAATACCTAAACCTTGTAGAACGTACTACACCCTGACGCCAGCACAATGCTGCAAATAAGCGGATTTCATGCCAAGATATTGGGCGATTGGTTTTCCCACGCCATCCCTTCATCATCATCATGTGACGGAAAGTTCGTTTGAGGTAAGGCATTGGTTCGTAAATAGACCAAAAAGCGTCAATGTATTCCTCAGTAATTTCTTCCACTGGGCGTGTTGGCACAAAGTTCATAATTGCACCTTGGTGGAATGTTCCCAATCCATCAAGCAATCTTCCTTC
Source organism: Scytonema hankhaensis NUACC26 (assembly GCF_045865695.1). Classification (NCBI taxonomy): domain Bacteria; kingdom Bacillati; phylum Cyanobacteriota; class Cyanophyceae; order Nostocales; family Scytonemataceae; genus Scytonema; species Scytonema hankhaensis. The sequence continues at coordinate 35,228 of NZ_BAACAP010000220.1, read as the reverse complement.
TTGCTGCAAGCGGTTCCACATAGCAGTGTTTTGCAATGCTTGTAGCAAGCTAAATTGTCCTTGGGGAATTCCTGTCTCTTCTATAAACTCCCGAATCCTTTTACCCGCACCAGGACGTTCGTTGTCAAAGCCAATGATGAAGCCAGACATAATCTGCAATCCGGCTCGCGTAATTTTATGACAAGACTCTATTAAATCTTGGCGCGTGTTCTGTACTTTGTGAATGCCCAATAGGCTATCTGTATCTGGTGTTTCAATACCCATGAAGACAACAGTGAAACCAGCTTTCACCATTAACTCAATGAGTTCATCATCTTCTGCCAAGTTCAAAGAAGCTTCTGTAACTAGGATGAAAGGATAATTGTGTTCCTCCATCCAAGGGATAAGCGATCGCAAAAATACCTTAGCATTACGTTTATTCCCAATAAAATTGTCATCTACAACAAACACATACCGCCGCCAGCCCAAATCGTAGAGGACTTGAAATTCCTTTAGCATTTGTTCTGGTGTTTTTGTACGGGGCTTGCGTCCATACAAGTTGATGATGTCGCAAAACTCGCACTGAAAAGGACAACCGCGTGAGAACTGTACGGTAATTGCTAAGTATGCATTCAAGTCTAGTAAGTCAAAGCGGGCTATGGGAGTCTGAGTGACATCCGGTTTTTCCGTAGCGCGGAAAATTCCCCGTTCGTCTCCCCGTGCTAAAGCTTCTAAAAACAGGGGAATAGTGCATTCCCCTTCATCCAGAATGAGATAATGAGCACCTGCTTCTAGAGCAAATTCCGGTACTGATGTAGGGAATGGTCCACCCACTGCAACTTTTTTACCTAATGCAATTCCTTTTTGAATCAATTCCCGAAAATCCTGTTTCTGGATTATCATTGCAGAGATAATAATTAAATCGCACCACGCCCAATCGTCTTCTGTTTCCAGACGGACATTACGGTCTACCAATCGGATTTCCCAATCAGCAGGCAACAATGCAGCTACTGTAATTAATCCCAAAGGTGGATTTGTAGTGCGTAAACCCGATAAGTTGAGCGTTTCCTGGTAAGACCAGAAAGAATTAGGCATTATAGGCCAGAGGAGTAAAGCTTTCATAGAGCACACACCTCGGAGTGTCAAAAATACTTAAACTTTAGGTTACTGCTACTTTGCCTCAAAAGAGTTTACGTTTTGTCTATTTTTGTAAACGAATTGTGAGTGACTAATGGCTAATGACTGAGATTTATTCTGTGTGGATTCCGTGTAATCCTTGAGAGAAGAACCAGTGATAGAGTTTAAAGGGGAAATACAGGGAAGCTGCTAGGAGTAAGAGATGCTCCCAAACTGTTTGGCGATCGCAGGCTTCCCACTCTGAAATTTTACTTAAGTAAATTTACAAAGTTCGCAAATTTTTTAAACAGATACTTTGCGAATGGAATTCGCGTCTACACAGGCAAAACCCACCTACGTGGGTTTCAAAACCTGGATTTTTCGTGAGTCCGCACAAGAAGGACTTCGTTTATATAGTAGCGAATTATATTCGCCGAGGACTTTTAAAACATCCTCTGAGAAGTCAGGGATTTGGACAAGATGAATTGTCAGTAGGATAAAGTTTTGTTTCAAATTATTTATACAAGAGATTATAGATTTTTCAAAATGTATTGATGTAATTTTCTGTGTTTTCTCTGAGGACACTTTTCTCTATCTGATATTACGATATAGAGTGACCTATAGAACTTGCTATGACAAGTATTGCTACTACATCTAGTTATATCCACATTCGACTTGGGAACAGTAGCACTTTACATTTGCCGCAAGTATAATTTGGTACAATGACCTTTGATTAAGCTAAGTTGCTAAGGTCTCAATTAGTAATAATTGATACTAGTTATCTAAACAGTTTGATAATATTTGGAAAAATGTCTTCAACACAACATTTTAATGATTTTTTAACTCCCGAAAATTTTCATCTGGCTTATCAACGCTTACAAACAGCACATAGAAACCTGTATAAGGAGCTTTTAACATCTGTCACACACATCACTCAGATTTTTGAAAAAAAAAGAGCGATCGCAATGGTTTTGCAGCTTCATGATTTGAGTGGACGATCTCTAAAAATTTGCTCTTTTCTTTGTATTTGCATTTTTAACATATTTGTGATTTGTTACACGCTCTAGTAGTTGGGTTTCGTTCCTCAACCCAACCTACGATGTCTTAATGTTTACTTTATAAAATATCTCTTAGAAGCTCTGCTTGCGTTATGAGGATGCTATTATAATGTTTTCTAACCTGCTAAGGTACAAACTTATCAGCGTCCATCTGCGTTCATCTGCGGTTAATTTTTTCTTTCTTTAATCAAGAGGTTATCAAATGCAAACCGTGAAAGCTAAAGCAGCTAATAAACAACTCAACACATTTGAGCAATTTTGCTCCAATAATATTATTCTCCCTTTAACTGATGAGATAGTTGTTCAAGCAGCTAATATCTATGCAGAACTAAGGAAAAAAGGAACTCCTATCGGGGATGCGGATATTTTGATTGCTGCTTCAGCAATGGTCAATAACATGGCGATTGTTACTAATAATCAATCCCATTTTTGTCAAATTTCTGGCTTGACTGTACATAACTGGTTAGCTTAACTAAATGTCTCTTCTTACAGATTACACTTGGCAAACTAAATATGATTCTGACACGACACTTTGAGCTTAATTAAAGAATTCTACGAACCTGCTCTGAATTGTGCAGTCAGATCCGATCGCTCTACAGGTTTCTTTTCCGCTCGCATCCTCACCCTCGCCGCATTGGGAATTAGAAGGTTTAATCCGCAATCACGGAGTTATGCGATTAGTCATCGGCTACGAAAACGATCTCCTCAACAGCTATCCAAGCAAGCCTAATTAAGATACAATTTATATGCTGTTTAAAAAAGTAGACAGTCTTGAATAATCAATTTGTAATTAAGGAAAAATTACAAACCTCGCTTGCAAAAATTAATACCCAAAGCGATGGTTCTCCTATAACCGATTTGCAGCTAGACAAAGCTCGTTCTAGCGAAATCGAGCAATTGACAATAGAACTTGAAAGTGTCAATCCCAATCCCAACCCTCTACTCCATGCAACTTCTTTGTTAGATGGAGCTTGGCAATTACAGTATTCCACTGCTAGAGAAATTCGTTCTCTAACCTCTCTCCCATTGGGATTAAAGTTAGGTAAAGTTTATCAAGTCATTGATGTTACAAATAAATCGTTTTTCAACTTAGCTCGTGTGAAACATCCTCTCGGGCTGGTGTCAGGATATGTTAAAGTGACAGCTCGTTTTGAGCCAGCCCAAGCAGATTCATTAGATTCACCGAACAACCGTATCAATGTTTATTTTGACAAACGCTACCTGTCGATAGAGAAGATTCTTGGTATTACAACTCCCCAACTCAATCCATTTAAGGTTGTTCCAGCGAATAATCCTACCAACAGAGTTGCTACTCTCGATATTACTTACTTAGATGAATCCTTAAGAATTGGACGTGGGGGAGATGGAAGTTTGTTTATTCTCACAAAATCCAACGGCTCTACTAATTTTGAATAATTCTAACAGCGATCGCACTCCCCAATATCCCAATGCCCAATCTATTGTGTTGGTTGGGTAAAACAAGGTGAGACTCAATAATTCGATGAAATGTTGGGTTTCGTTCCTCAACCCAACCTACACTCTCCTTAATGTTTACTTTATAATTCATCTCTAAGACAACTGATTGGTATTAGCAAGAAGTTGCTCTAATTCAGCAATTCTAGCTTGCATTGCATCTACTTCTTGTTGGGAATAGCGAATGGGAATATGCTGCGGACAATTCCAGTTCCATGCCTCAATATGAAATAAAATAGCTCTTTCAATTTCTGCTTCGTATCCAGAGATTTTCAAACGTTCAATCAACTGAGTATCGCCTTCAACATAAGTTGCTCTTCCCCAAATTTTTAGCCGTTTGCGATGGCGATAGTCCATTAAAAACAAAAATGCTTTGTCGTTTTCTGAAAGATTCCCCACTGTAACATACTGGATATTTCCCTTGAAGTCTGCAAAACCTAGTGTTTTCCTATCCAGAACCTTTAAAAAACCAGGGCTACCACCACGAAACTGAATGTAAGGATATCCATTAGAACTGACAGTTCCCAAATAAAAGCCATCTAGTTGAGCAATAAAATCTTCAATTTCCGGTGTAACAGTATCGTTTTCTGGCCCATTTTGTTCAAATCGAGCATAAGTCTCCCGCGATCCTCTTTGTTCTTGAGCAGCTTTCACAGCAGGAGTAAAGGCAATTTGGGTAAATTTGCGTGACATAAATTTTTTCTTTGATTTGTAGAACGGTCATTCATTGACTGCGAATTCCTACAATCCCATCATAGGAATATAACCTGGTAGCTGCTTGACTCTTTCTATCCAACTGAGAACGTGTTGATAAGGTTCCAGTGAAATTTTGCCATCAGGTGCTAGAGCAACGTAGGGGAAAACTGCTATATCTGCAATAGTTTGGCGTTCGCATTCCAACCATTGACGAGCGCTCAAATGTTGGTTAAGCTGTGTCAGAATAAATTCTGCTTTTTGGTTTGCCCAGTCAATATTGACATAAGTGGCATTGAACAAATAATATCGACGAGCAAATTCTGGTCCCTGACGAATTTCACATGCTGCTGTGGATAGCCAACGCACGACTCGGCTCAGTGCTACAGCATCAAGTGGCAACCATTGTTCGTCACCATATTGACGAGCTAAATATATCAGTATTGCCTGTGCATCTGCAAGCGTAGTATCGCCATCTACAAGCACGGGAACTTGACCAAAGGGATTAATGGCAAGAAATTCGGGAGATTTGTGTTCTCCCTTCATCAAATCAACTTTAATCCATTCGTACTCAATGTTTAAAAGCGATAGCAAAAGCCTTGGTTTGTAGCTATTGCCAGATATTTCGTGACCGTAAAGCTTAATCATGAGTTTATTGTACCAATCGTTCGGTATACAATTATCGTACCAATCGTTCGGTATAATGTCAATAGATCGATTTGTAATTCCCATATAAATGGTAAAAGATACTTACATCCCTTGTTTGCTGCAATTATTTCGACAGTATGGTTATGATGGCACAACCCTATCCAAAATTTCTCAAGCAACAGGTCTAGGGAAAGCAAGCCTCTATCATCACTTCCCTGGAGGTAAAGATGAAATGATGACGACTGTATTGGACTTTCTCAATGGCTGGTTCGAGCAACATATCTTAAAAGCACTGCGTTCGGAAGGAGATGCGCGGACTCGATTGGGTAGAATGTGCGATCGCGTTCTAGAGTTATACGAGGGTGGACAACAACCCTGCTTGACAGCCGTAATCTTGATGGGGTCTGGACGAGATGTTTTTCATGCCAAAGTACAAACAGTCTTGCGTGCGTGGATTGATGCGATCGCGGATGTTTTAATAGAATCAGGGTTAAAAGAGTCGCTAGCAAAAGAACGAGCAGAAAATGCCCTCATAATAATTCAAGGAGCCTTAATAGTGGCACACGGGTTAGACGATTTAACTCCCTTTAAGCGTGTTGTCAAACAATTACCGCAAGAACTTTGCTCTTGAGTTGTAGGAAGACGAAAAACCTTATTTGGGCATTATAGTGCCTTCAATACTTATTCCTCCCTTCTGCCCTCTGCCCTCTGCCCTCTGCCTTATTAGAGGAATCTAATTTGAGTTCAAAAGATTTGGCTCACATTTGTGGAAGCGAGTCTACTGTTTTAGAGATTTTAGATGGTAAACAGAGGCTTACAGAGGCTCAAATTAAAGAATTTGCTACTTTTTTCCAGATTTCTCCTAGTTATTTTGCCAATGAATAAGATTTATTTTAAAATAATGTCGCAATATCCTACGTACCAACTACTTTTGCTCGCACTCTGTTACTACCGAAAGAATCTGTTATGTATCTGGAATGTTGTGACCTTCTGGTATCTTTGCTTGTACAGATTTAACTTGTTGAATGGGAATCTCAATGATGAATTTTGCTCCTTCTCCTGGAGATGAAATACAGTCTAAACGTCCTTGATGTTTTCCCGTAATAATTTGATAGCTAATTGACATTCCTAAACCAGTTCCCTTACCTGCTGGTTTGGTCGTAAAAAAAGGTTCAAATAGACGCTGTTTAACTTCTTGCGACATTCCCAAAGCATTATCAGCAATTTCAATCGCAACCCAATTTGAGTTGAGTAACTTCGTGCGAATAACGATTTGTGGGCGATTGCGTCGAGCGATAACAGACGGATTTTCTAAAGCGTCGATCGCATTAATGATAATGTTCATCAACACCTGGTTAAGTTGACCTGCATAACATTCTACTAAAGGTAGTTGACCGTACTCTTTAATAATTTCAATTGATGGATGGTTCGCTCTAGCTTTAAGGCGTTTTTGCAAAATCAATAATGTACTTTCAATACCACTGTGGATATCCACAGTTTTCATTTCCGCTTCATCCAGTCGAGAGAAGTTTCGCAACGATAGTACAAGATCGCGAATGCGATCGCATCCCATTTTCATGGAATCTAGCAATTTTTTTAAGTCCTCAGTGAGAAACTCTAACTCGATCGCCGATCTTGCTGACTGAATGACTTGTGTGGGATCGGGATATTCTTTTTGATAAAGTTGCAGCAGTTCTAGCAATTGTTGAATATATTCTTTAGCATGGGTAATATTACCATTGATGAAGTTAACAGGGTTGTTAATTTCATGAGCCACTCCAGCCACTAGTTGCCCTAAAGAAGACATCTTTTCAGTTTGAATGAGTTGCGCTTGCGTCTTTTTTAATTGTGTTAGTGCTTTTTGGAGTTGTTGATTTTTTTGAGTTAATTCCTTCTCGCGTTGTCGCAAAGCTGCTTCCGCTTTTTTGACAGCAGTAATATCTAAACCCATTTCCACAACCATTGGCTCCCCGTTCATATTCTTGAACGGATAATCATAAATCTGATACACATTACCTGTTTTACTATCAACCCATTCCCAAAGTTGCGGAGTATTACTGTCAAAGACGCGAAAGGTGGGACAGATCGGACAAGGTTGTTTCAGTCCAGCGATCGCCTCATAACAACGTTTCCCTGTAGGGTCTCCAAATACTTCCTGGAAGCGTTTGTTATAAAATCCTACCTCATAATTATTAGGTTGTAGATAAAGGAAAGCAGGTAGCTGATTCAGTAGGTTATAAAGACTTTGGCGTTCGGTTTGCAGTGCTTCTATTTGCCGCGACTGCTGGTTGATGTCTTTTCCTATTGCATAGATAAGTCCCTGTTGGGAAGTTGATAGACTCCAAGACAGCCACCGATAACTACCATCTTTGTGAAGATAACGGTTATCCCAGTGTAAATTTTGTTGTGGTTCAGTTGGTAGCTGACTTGTTACAATATCCTCTGGATGGACTAATTCTAACCAAGGACGCCCGATTAAGTTTTCTGGTTTCCATCCTAATACTTGTTCCCATGCTGGATTCACTTGCTGACAACAACCATCGAGAGTGATGATACAGAATAGGTCGGCGGAAAGGTTGAAAAAGTCTTCTAGATTAAACACAGTAATCTTGTCATCCAAATTCTGTCCTCAACATAACTAAATATATCCACTAGTTACAATGTCAAAATTACTGAAGAATTCTAAATATGAACGCTTTAACTACCTTTAAGCGTATTATGAAACAATTACCACAAGAACGTTATCTCAAAATAGCTCACGTTTTATCTATTTTTGTAAACTAATTGTTAGTGGTTAGTAGGGGCGCGGCGGCAAGAGCGCCCCTACAGTAGTTAGGGTGAATAGTTCTTCCACTAACCACTAACCACCAACCACTAACAACTCACAGTAAAATTCATGAGCAACAAGCAACGAGTCCTTTCCGGCGTTCAACCTACGGGCAATTTACATTTGGGTAACTACTTGGGTGCTATCCGTAACTGGGTGGAAATTCAAAATCAGTATGATAATTTCTTTTGTGTGGTGGATTTGCACGCCATTACTGTACCGCACAATCCAGCAACTCTTGCATCTGACAGCTACACGATCGCAGCCCTCTATCTTGCGTGTGGTATCGATCTCAGCCATTCCACTATCTTTATACAATCTCATGTATCTGCCCATAGCGAACTGACTTGGTTGCTTAACTGTATCACTCCCCTCAACTGGCTTGAGGACATGATTCAGTTTAAAGAAAAGGCAGTGAAACAGGGAGAAAACGTGAATACGGGTTTGTTGGATTACCCGGTATTGATGGCTTCTGATATATTACTGTATCAAGCAGATAAAGTGCCAGTGGGTGAAGACCAAAAGCAACATTTGGAATTAACACGGGATATCGTTAACAGGTTTAACCATATGTTTGCCAAACCGGATCGCCCTGTACTCAAGTTACCAGAACCCTTAATTCGCAAGGAAGGTGCTAGGGTAATGAGTTTGACCGATGGGACTAAGAAAATGTCAAAGTCCGATCCGTCGGAATTGAGCCGGATTAATCTGTTAGATTCTCCTGATGAGATTGCTAAGAAAATTAAGCGGTGTAAAACCGATCCAGTTCGCGGATTGGAGTTTGATAATTCAGAGCGCCCTGAAAGTAACAATTTATTAACATTGTATATGCTGCTTTCAGGCAAGACTAAGGAAGAAGTTGCAGCTCAATGTCAAGATATGGGCTGGGGACAATTTAAGCCTATGTTTACAGATGTGGTAAATGAAGCATTGAAACCCATCCAGGAGAAATATCAGGCGATTTTGGACGATAAAGGATATCTTGAGTCACTATTACGTGAAGGAAGGCATAAAGCTGAGACTGTTGCCAACGAAACACTGACACAGGTTAAAAAGGCAATGGGTTATTCCTTACCACTGTAGCATTTTTACCTGATTAATTTTAGATTTTAGATGGACTGTACATCTAAGGTCTAAAATTAACCTCTTCCAATTTTATGGACAACATCTTGAAAACGACTCCCTTAAATTCATTTCGTGCCGCCGTACAAGCAGGGGAGTTTCTCGTAACGGCTGAGGTTGCACCTCCTAAAGGGGGAGATCCAACACACATGATTGAAATGGCGGCGACCCTTAAGGGGAGGGTTCATGCCGTCAATATCACTGATGGTAGCCGTGCCGTGTTGCGGATGTCTTCGCTAGTGGCATCAGCTATTTTGTTACAAAACGGAATTGAGCCGATTTGTCAGATTGCGTGTCGCGATCGCAATCGTATTGGCTTGCAAGCCGATCTTATGGGCGCTCATGCTTTGGGTATTTATAATATACTCGCTTTGACTGGTGACCCCGTAAAAGCAGGAGATCACCCGGAAGCCAAAGGCGTGTTCGATCTAGAGTCAGTCCGTTTGTTGCAAATGATACAAAAACTTAATTACGGTGTTGATTGTAACGAGCAACCTCTCACAGATGGAGCGCTTAACTTATTTCCTGGTGCAGCTGTTGACCCACAATGTAACAGTTGGTCGGGTTTGCAAAGCCGATTCGATCGCAAGCTAGAAGCAGGCGCACAGTTCTTTCAAAGTCAGTTAATCACAGATTTTGAACGGCTAGACAAGTTTATGGATCGAATAGCTAGTGGTTGTAATAAACCGATTTTAGCTGGAATTTTTCTTTTAAAATCAGCTAAGAACGCTCAATTTATCAATCGATGCGTACCGGGTGTGAATATTCCCCAAGACATCATCGATAGATTAGCAAAAGCAAAAAAACCTTTAGAAGAAGGAATGAAAATTGCTGCCGAACAAGTGCATATAGCGCGTCAATTGTGTCATGGAGTTCACATGATGGCAGTAAAGCGTGAAGATTTGATTCCGCAAATTTTGGATTTGGCTGGGGTTGCGCCTGTCAGTCGTATTAAGTCCTGAATAACATCAAATTTAGTTTTTTCACAAGGGATATCTAAGAAATAAATTCCCCTCGGAATGTGGGATGGGCTTCTAGCCCGTCCTATGTTAATGGCAGTCCGGAAGAGGGTTATTTCCCAATACAAAATTTGCTAAAAATTTTATCTAATACTGATTCTGTGACCTCCTCTCCAGTAATTTCTCCGAGTGCTTGAATTGCACCTCGTAAGTCAATTGTCCAAAAATCAAGAGGGAGTTGTTGAGCGATGGTTTCCCGTACTTGTTCTAACGACATTTTTGCTTTGACGAGTGCGGCTGCTTGTCTTTGGTTAATGGCTAAATCTAAGTCAGAAGCTCGTACTTTATCGACTTTGACTTTTTCCAAAATCGCTGCTTCTAAAGCATCAAGCCCTTGCTTTTGAGCAACGGCTGTCTTGACAACGTGGCTAATACTTTTGGGATATTGAACTTCTTCTGGTGATGCTAAATCGATTTTATTGATAACTAAAATCAAAGAACGGTGTTGCACTTGTTCGTAGATTTCTCCGTCACCTGCTGTCCAACCTGTTGAAGCGTCTACAGTTAACAGCACCAGATCCGCTTCACTGGCAGCACGTTGGGAACGTTCAACCCCAATCTTTTCGACGCGGTCTTCTGTTTCTCGAATTCCGGCTGTGTCTAAGACTTGTACGGGAATTCCACCCACAACTAACTGTGATTCTACAACATCGCGAGTCGTACCGGGTAAGTCAGTCACAATGGCGCGATCGCTTCGACTCCAAGCATTCAATAAACTCGACTTACCTACATTTGGGCGTCCGACGATGGCGACTTTTAACCCCGTGCGAAGCAGTTCGCCTTTATCAGCAGTTACCAAGATGTTGGCTATTTCTGTGGAAACTCTCTCTATGTCCGAGATAATTTGAGTTTCATCTAATGGCGGTAAGTCTTCCTCAAAATCAATTCGGGCTTCAATTTCTGCTAGTATATCCAAACAACTCGCCCGTAACTGACGGATGGGTTGTGCTAATTTTCCCTGCAATCCTGCTAAGGCTGCTTGTGCTGCTTGAGGCGATCGCGCACCTACTAAATCGGCAATACTTTCTGCTTGAGTTAAATCCAGTCGCCCATTTAAAAACGCCCGCAAAGTAAACTCTCCTGGCTGAGCTAGTCTAGCTCCATTTTCCAAACAGAGTTGCAAAACCTGCTGTACTGCCATAATACCTCCATGACAGTGAAACTCCACCACATCATCGCGAGTATAGGAACGAGGCGCTTTCATAATCAGCAAAAGAGCTTCATCTACAACTTGTCGCGTTTGTGGATGGCGGATATAACCATAGAGAATGCGGTGACTTTCCCAAGCTTGACGCCCTGGTGCGCGAAACAATGTTTTAGCAATGTGTATTGCTTCCGTCCCGGAAACACGCACGATACCAACACTGCCTTGTTGAGGGATAATAGCAGTTGCGATCGCGGCAATAGTTCCAGTAGTTGCAAAGTTTTCTGACATTCAGTTACGATTTATAGTGAATTGCAAAAAATTCGACTTATCCTAGTTCAAGTGTACCGATTCAGAAGTCATGTATCGGTGAAAAAGGGCATTGGGCAAGAGGCAATGGGCAAGTAATTCTTTGTTACCATAGCTCACATCTTAATTATTAAGCCAGATACCCACAAGAAATAGCCCATAACGCTTGTCATAAAAATAATTCTTTCTTTCCCAATCCCTAATCCCTAATCCCCAATTCCCAATCCCTAACCCCCAATCGCTAAAGGAGTAAATCGTGGAACAACCGAAAATCAACTGTGCGGAAGCTTGCGTCAATGGCTGTGTTTTAGGGGATGAGTGTCCTAATACAGAGTTTAAAGAAGCTACTTCAAAGTTCCTTGAAGATACTCCCTTAGACCAAATGATAGAAATAGCTGAAATAGCAAGAATGAAAAAATTGATGGAACCTCCTAAATGGGTATTTCCAGAAGATACCTGATTGAAAGATAAAAATTTGTATTGACCGTTGAGACAACTTACGTAACAGTTTTTTGCAAAGTCGCAATAACTCCATACATCTCAACTGGATCGAGAACTCGTAGCAGGCTGCTTTGAGTCACAAGTCCGAGTTCTTTGCCTCCATCCCAAGACACAACTAATCTTTTTGTGTGTCGCCGATGCATTTCTCGCAAAGCAGTCAAAAGAGAATCTTCAGGGCTTAAGAGAAAAAGCGGCGTACTCATAACAGATTGCGCCCGAACTTTTGTAAAATTCATTTGCAGTGCTTGGAATTGGACGATATCTCGCTCGGTGACAATTCCTACAGGAATATGAATGAAGTGTCCTAATTCTAGTTCTGGGTATTGCTCGGTAATGACAACACAGCTAATTTTATACTCTGCCATGACTTGAGCTAAGCTCAAAACTGAAGCAGTGACTGGCGCACGAATGACTTGGGTTGTCATCACATCTCCTACACGCATAAGCTTAAGGAGATGGATGGGGCGTAAAATACTGCGAATACTTTCATGAGAAACAACACCAATGAGTTCTCCCTTATGTCCCAAAATCGGTAGATGACGAATGCGGTAGCGTCGAAATAAAAATAGAGGGGCAAAAATATCTTTAAAAGTTGTTTGGGAGAGTGTAATCACTGGTTTTGTCATGACTTCAGCGATTGTCACTTTTTCAAAAGGTATGCTTGCTGCTGTCAGTCGTACAATATCCCGTTCTGTAAAGATTCCTAACAACTCCGTTCCCTGCATCACCAGAACGCAACTAGAACCTGTCTCATAGATAGGAAACCCATATTCGTGTGAATTGATACTAGATAACGAACAACTGTGAATTCGCCGTTGGTTCATTAAAGCAATAACATCGATTAATTGCGTGTCACTCGTAACCGTGAGTGGATTATAATCTATTGCTGCTTCTATCTCTGGCTCACTTAGCTGTAGGTCATCAAATTGCATGGCTAGTTTTACAAAGGAACATGGCGCTATGTTTCATAATGTACCAAGTCTTAACAGAATTCCTCATTTATTTATTTATTGTTTAGATTAGTAACTTTTCTTATATCCTACATCCTTGTTAGATATTTATGCCTAGTACCACTTGGAATCGTCATCACGTTCTTTCTCTTTCTGACTTCACAAGCGATGAATATAACACTGTCTTACAAACGGCTGCTAGTTTTATGGAAGTCTTGTCTCGCAGGACAAAGAAAGTACCAACTTTGCAGGGACAGGTGGTAGCAAATTTATTTTTTGAACCCTCTACTCGGACTCGTAGTAGTTTTGAACTAGCTGCCAAGCGGTTGTCAGCCGATACTCTCAACTTTGCCTCAGCAACTTCTTCTATAACAAAAGGAGAAACGATTCTCGATACGGCAAAGACTTACTTAGCGATGGGTACTGATATTATGGTTATTCGCCATAAGGAAGCAGGCGTTCCACAGGCGATCGCAGCTGAAATGGATCGTTTGGGAGTACGAGTCAACGTTCTTAATGCGGGTGACGGTCAACACGAACACCCTTCCCAAGCACTGCTTGACTTATTTACTATTTGTACTCTCTACGATGTTGATGAACCCCACATCGAGCTCCTCAAAGATAAAAAAATCGCCATTGTTGGAGATATCGTGCATTCGAGAGTTGCGCGATCGAATATTTGGAGCTTGACTGCTAGCGGTGCTCGAGTACATCTCGCTGGACCTCCCACACTTTTACCAAAATCATTTGCTGATTATGGAGAAGACCAACCAGGAAAATTGTTTCTTCATTGGGAGGTAGAACCTGCTTTGCAAGATGCTGATTTTGTCATGACCCTACGCTTGCAAAAGGAACGAATGACCGCTCATTTATTACCCTCATTGCGAGAGTACCATCAAATGTATGGTATTACACATTCAAGATTGGAACTATGCAAACCAGATGTCAAAATTTTACATCCCGGTCCCGTAAACCGTGGTGTTGAAATCAGTTCTGAAGTCATGGACGACCCTAAATATAGTCTCATTCAAAATCAAGTCAGTAGTGGTGTCGCCATTCGTATGGCGTTGTTGTACTTAATAGGCAGTGGAAAGAGTTAGTGGTCACTGGTCACTGGTCACTTGCCTTCTTCAAGACGCTGCGGGGAGTAAGTCTACTGCTTCTGTATTCTTATGCTCTTTCAGAAACAAATGCCCCAACGCAAACAAAACTTCTGCCTTTTCTGTGTCTGTCGCTTGCATGATGAGCATTTTTAAACTCACAGAAGAATCTATCGAAAGACGAGATTTTGCAGGGTTTTTAGCTTCCTCTGGGAGAAAATTTAATACAGCAAAGTAATCGCCAGCTCTTAGGTCTTGCTTACCATTAATAAATCGACTGAGGCTACTTTCGTTAACTCCCGTCGCCTCAGAAATCTCTTTGGCGGTCAATCCACTTTCCCTAATCGCCTTAATCAAAATTTGCTGGTGATCCATCTTCTTGCTAAATAGCAATTTTTGCTATACTATTTTCTCATTAGCAATTTTAGTAATGAAAAAATATCTGTTTGTTATTTCAACAATAACAAATCAGCTATTGAAGTGCAATTTTCTAGTTGTAAGTTGCACGGAAATCAAGAATACGCCCTTGTCTTGAGAGACAGGGGCACAAACTTTGCAGTTTTTATCTACCAGTATTATGACTCAAAACAATTCCCAAACACAAGGGATCTATTACCTAACGCAAGCAACCTGCTCATTCGTTTGGGAGGAGATGCTTTGAAATGTCTTCTACAGAATGTAACCTCACATAAAAGCCATACAGGTTTTGTACGAGACAACCCAACAGCACAGTATCGATCGCAGGAACCAGCCTCCACCGATTCTTCTGATGTTGATAAGCAATTAGATTCAGAGGCTGCTTGCGATTCTGGTAACTCATTACTGGGGGGTAGTGGAAATAGCCCTAGTAAAAATCTCGAACAGCCCAGTCCCTGTTCTAGTAAAAACAACCCCAGTAATAACTTACCAACCAGTAAAAATCGTAGAAATCATGGTGAAGGTAACGGTACGATTCACTGGCGCACCATAACTAAAAATGGAAAAGATTACCCGCAAGCTTACTATCACTGGAAGGAGAACGGTCGAAAAAAAAGCAAGTACATTCCCAAACAGTTGCTAGAACTGGTTCAACAGGCAGAGGAGCAGAAACGTCCAGTTGTAGAAATTCTGGCAATACTCGGTGGAGAAATTTTACTGGTGGGTAAGGAAAACAGCCCTAGTAAAAATAGCCCTAGTAATGTCAAAGAACAGCAAATACCCACCAGTAAAAATAGCCCCAGTAAAACGCGGCGACATAAAGGCTTAGGCACTGGCTCTCTTCAATGGAAGACCATTACCCTCAATGGTAAAGATTATCCCCAACCTTGGTATCACTATGAGGTTTGGAGCGAGGGTAACCGCATTACCAAAAAGAGCAAGTATATTCCCAAGCGATTACTGAGCAAAATTCAGGAGTTAGAGGCACAAAAAGCCTCGGTAACTGAAATTTTAGAAGTCCTTGGGGAAAAGATTTGAGTCACCCAAGTTTCATACTCCCTTCCCGATGGGAAATTGTAGACTGCCTCTAATGCAATCTGCAAGCATTAGGAACTTTCATAGCTGCATCCCCTCAATAATCTGACTTTTTCAATTCCTATATTTATTATTAAATAGAATAGCTTATCAACGAAAAATCAAAGTTTTTATATAATATAAAAATAATTTTTTATTAATTCTAAAATTGTTAATTATCATTTATTTTTTAGGTTACAATATTAACTGTAAAGGAAGTAAATCCTTTACAGTAAACAAAAAAAAGGAGGTAAAAAACCTGAGTAACAATGGTAAATATGGCCGAAACGTATTTGACCCTATTGTTGTCTTGTTACGGTTATTTCGCAGTGTTTGGGAACGCCAAAACATCATAACTGGTGAGTCAAACGTTATCGATGATGATGAAGCGAGAGAGGAGCTAGAGGATAAGTTAGATCCTCCCTCAAACGAACAAGATAACTAGACGCAAGCGCTAGTTAATTGCAGCCCCTAATCCAACTAGGGGCTGTTTCACTCACTATTCTAACATCTGTACTATGAATGATTTAGACGCATATATCGTTGCACCTATTTATTATCGTGTTGTACGCCGTTGCGGTACTCAATGGCATTTTGTCAAAGGTGAATCTTTTTACAATCCACTTAATTTACCATCTATGTCGCTGGATGATTTATTTACTTCTTTTGGTATAAGTATGCGTGAAGCAGCAAGCCAACTCCGTAAGATTAATGGTGGTGAAGAAGGATTTTATCTTATTGATATTATGCAGAAACAATATTATTACTGCGGTTTTCATCCTTCTTGTGTTAAAGACAAATTAATTGAGCTTGGTATTGGTACAAGAGAACGAATAACCTGAGATTTTGTAAAATCACAATAATTTATAAATCAAAAATTGGAAAGTTGAAAATGGCTCAACCTCAGTTAAAGACCTTTTTACAAAAGGTTGACGACTTCCTTTATCTGTGTGAGTAATGCCTGATTTTCATCGAGAGTACCGACAGATGTTCTGAAATAGTACGCATCTAATCCGGGTTTTAAACCAAAATCTTGTACAAAAATATTTCTCGTTTGGAGTGCTTGAACCATGCGCTGCTCGGTAGAGATAATCTACCACTGTCTCATTGGCAACTTGCCTTTTTCAAGAAGCTGCGGGAAGTAAATTTACAGATTCCCTAGTAATGACAAGGAAAAGCAAATACCCACTAGTAAAAATAGCCCTAGTAAAACGCGACGAAACAAAGGCTTAGGCACTGGTTCTATTCAATGGAAGACCATTACCCTCAATGGGAAAGATTATCCTCAACCTTGGTATCACTATGAAGTTTGGAGCGAGGGCGATAAGCTGGGTACAGCTTGCGCTTCGCGATCGCATTACCAAAAAGAGCAAGTATATTCCTAAGCGACTACTTAGCAAAATTCAGGAGTTAGAGGCACAAAAAGCCTCAGTAACTAAAATTTTAGAAGTCCTTGGGGAAAAGATTTTATCTTATTGATATTATGCAGAAACAATATGATGGGAATTCCCACATACCCCTCCACGCTCCCGCGCCTTATACCTTAATTTCTTCTACCACATAGCTGTCCTCTGCCCTCGCTTGCCTGCCTTCGTTTTGACATTTATTGTTAAAATATGCAACTCTATAAGAAATGCTTACAGAATATTCAAGAGGTATTGTATGAACGTACATCTGGGAGAAACATTTGATAAGTTCGTTGAAGAAATGCTTGCAGGGGGCGAGTATCAGTCACAGAGCGAGGTGATTCGTGCAGGATTGCGCCTTCTCAAAGAAAAAGAGGACTTGCGTAAGTTAAGACTTGAAGAACTGCGTCGGGAGATTCAAAGTGGCATAGACAGTGGTGTATCAGAACCTTTCAATATTGAGGAAATCATTCAAGAAGCGAAAAGAGAACGGAAAGGAAAACTGACCGCATGAGCCGAATTATCAGAACACCTAAAGCCAAAAACGATCTTAAGGAAATTTGGAACTATATTGCAGATTACAGTGAGGAAAGAGCTGATTCTTTGTTAAAAATATTAGATGAAAAAATGCAGACACTGGCACAATTCCCATTAATGGGGAAAGAACGTGCTGAAATTCTTGATAGGCTACGGAGTTTTCCAGTTAATAATTACATTATATTTTATCGTCCTATCGATAATGGAATCGAAGTTATTCGAGTCCTCCATGAAGCAAGGGATATTGAGAGTCTTTTTGAGTAAAGTTTTCTATTGGTGATGAATAGCAATCTAGCAAAAATCTTCACACAAGAGTAAATCGGCACTTTAAACAATTAAAGACCTTTTTGCAAAAGGTTGACGACTTCCTTTATCTGTATGAGTAATGTCTGATTTTCATCGGGAGTACCAACAGATGTTCTAAAGTAGTAAGTATCTAATCCTGGTTTTAAACCAAAATCTTGTACAAAAATATTTCTGGTTTGGAGTGCTTTAACCAAATCTCTTGAGGGAATTCCAAGTGGTTTTGTATGAACTAAAAGAAAGTTGGTTGCAGAAGGACAAACAAAGAACCCAAGGTTTTCCAGTTCTTTGGCTAAGTATTCCCTATCTTGGCAAATTTGCTTAATATTAGAATGGACATACTCCATGTCCTCTAGTGCGGCGATCGCACCCACTATAGCTAGCCTATTCACGGAAAACATTTGCGCTGCTCGGTAGAGATAATCTACCACTGTCTCATTGGCAATTCCGTAACCCACTCTAAGTCCCGCCAATCCAAAGCTTTTTGACAAGCTACGTAAAATAATAAGATTTGGATAGCGATCGACAAAATCTGCCACTGTTTCGTGACAAATTTCATAGTAACACTCATCGACAACCACCATACACTTTACACGCTCCAGAATTTCCTGGATCGTCTCTCGTGGAATCAGATTAGCTGTGGGGTTGTTGGGGTTAGCAATAAACAAAACCATCGTTTTGGGAGTGACTTTCTGCACTATTGCTTCAACATCAAGCCCAAAGTCTGTAGTTCTATGAACTACAATGGGATTTCCATTAACAACTTGAGTGCTGAGAAAATACACAAAAAAGGTTGGAACTGGGATAATAACTTCTTCTCCCGGCTTGACAAAGACTTTAGCAATCAGTTCGATCAAATCGTCCGAGCCATTACCGATAAAAATCTGTTGTTCCTTTGCACCAGTGTACTTGGCTAATGCTTCTCTGAGCGTTCCTCCTAGTATCTCTGGATATCGATTGATTGTCTTTAGTGCATCTGCGATCGCTTCGATAACATAAGGTGAGGGCGGGTATGGTAGCTCACCTTTATCCAGACGAATAGCATCATTCCCTTTAGCAAGTCTAGGTTCTTTCTGTCCTATACCTTTAATATGTTCGTTAATTAAATAATCCATATTGCTAATAATATTTAAGGGTTATTCCCTAGTAACATTGGTAACTCTAGTACACTGTTTAAGATAACATCACAGCCTACATCTTTGAGCATAGTTTGTTGCTTATCTGCCATCTTATCTCCAAATACACCTGTCAATACCCCTATAGATAGACATCCTGCCTGTTTAGCAGCAACAACATCACTTGTTGCATCCCCAATATAAGCTGCATACTTACGCTCTAAAGATTGAAATTCTTGGGAACAGAAAACTCCAACGTTTTCATCGGGATAAAGTGCTTTAAGTACGACAAAAGGGTGGGGTTTTCCGAGTTTTTGACTGTTACCAGAACGAGACAGAATTGCCTCGCCGGCTAAAACCTCATCATATGTAACAATACGTTTTTGGTCAAAGTATTCGAGTAGCCCTAGCTGAGATAAGGGCTGAAGCACTTCATTTCTCGGTCTTCCCGTTGCAATTCCTAAAGTATAGTTATAGCGATCGCGTAAATCTTGCAATACTAATCTAATACTTTCTAAGTCCAAGATTGTATCCTCATCAGGAAGAACTCCATTACCCTTTGTTTCATACCATTCTTGGAAGTTATGATAGCAAAGCTGCCACAAATCTGCTTTTGGTTGAAGGTAACTTAACTTTGCTCCCAACATTTTTTCTGAGAACAAACTAACATACTCAACAACATCTGTTCCTGTTAGAAGTTGTGTTTCCTCCCAGAATCTCGCGATTGGAGCATCATTAATTGTTGAGTTATATTTATTTTTTTGTAGTAGACTTCTCAATCTTGCCAATTCCTCTTTGATAGGGAGAGGATTTTTGAAAATACTAGACCAAGCCTCTGGATAATTTGCCTTCACACCGTTAAGAATTCCCAGTAAATGCAGAGACATGACAAAAAATGTTAAATCCCAGTTCGAGTTAACAGCCCGTCTTTTTAATTCATAAACAAACTGACTGGATATCACCTTTTCACCAACTAACGTCAATTTGCTTAAAAAATCCTCACCCTCATCAAAGTAATTTTTTAACCCAAGGTAACTGTCACTAGTTATCAAATCCCAGACAGTTAGACGAGCCGTATTCCAATATTTTTTTTCGCTCGTGATAACCCCATCCAAATCAAAGATGAGAGTTGTGAGTTGCTGATACATATAACAAGAATGAAGGTTGAAGTTACTCAGTAGTAGGGTGGGCATTGCCCACCATCTAATTATTCGCTCTCATCTAATTCAGAATCAATCGAGCTTTTCGTTTCTCCCTGAATATCGCTTCCCATTTCAACCGTCATAGCTAGCCCTAAAAGGGTAATTTCAGGAGGAAACTTTTGAGTATCGCTCAGATTCATTGTTAGAAAAGGACAACAAAATAAAGCTAACTTTAAATACTTTTTCCAATACGGATTCAGCCATTCTCTAGATTTTAGTTCTTTTACTAAAGGAGTCAGAACACGCTGAATTTTTGATTGCAATAAAGCTAGCCTAACTTCTGAAGGGGCAAAGTTATGTTTTACAATAATCGTATTTTCTTGAATTTCCCAAGAAATAGAAAGTGTTTTGGCAATTTCATGAGGAAAATACATCCAAATAGCAAAAACATTATGAA
This sequence comes from Scytonema hankhaensis NUACC26, assembly GCF_045865695.1. NCBI lineage: Bacteria > Bacillati > Cyanobacteriota > Cyanophyceae > Nostocales > Scytonemataceae > Scytonema > Scytonema hankhaensis. Next base: position 14,838 of record NZ_BAACAP010000220.1, on the reverse strand, counting down.
ACAACGGTTTTGCCAAATCTAAAAATGGCGAATGACGACCGGCAAAAGCTGGATCGAAATAAACTAGAGAAGAATTTTCGCGATCGACAAATACGTTTCCATTATGAGCATCTCCATGCCCAACGATAGATGGAGTTTCAGATTGAGAGGGGTCTAATACCTCAATAGCTTGTTCTACAAGACTAGCAATATTCTCTTTAAATTCAACTCCATTAATAATCCAGTTCATTTTTGCCAACGAAGAAAAATGAATGGTATGTCCGGGCAAAACAATATCTGTATTTTCGTAGAAACTTGTAAAGCGTCCGCCAGTCAGTCTGTGAGAAAACAATTGGTGAATTGGTGCTTTTTCATGTTGCTCTGCTGTTAAAGGCTGGAGTGTTTCTAAATAAATCTTCCAGATCTCGTCATCAGATTTTTGTTGCAGAGAAACAATAAAATCTGTATTTTGTTGGTTATCCAGTTCCAACTTCCGAATTGTATCAAATAGTGATGGATATTCAACATATTCGTAAATAAGCAGTTGCTTACCCCATTCATTGGAACTAAATATCGGTTGAATAACTGGATAACCTGCTTCTGCTAATATAGTCGAGTTATAGTACTCGTTAATAATACTTTTTGGTTCTACATGAGTTTTAAAAAATAGCTTTCGTCCATCATCTGCCAGCAAAAATCCATTGAGAGAATTAAGAGAGACAGCTAACGGTCGAATTGTGACTTCATTTATTTTAAAAGGCAGAATCGCATTCAGAAAGTCTTGCATTAATGCGTTTGCAGCCTTAACATCAGAAAATTGGAGAGATTGAATATACTGCAAATCTTTGTCTGACAAATTTTCCTCCTTGAAACTCTACTTCGCCTCACCCTCGTTCCCAGGCTCAGCCTAGGAATGCCTTAACGGAGGCTCCGCCTCCCGTCTTGATGCTACCACGCGAGGCGGCAGCCCCGAAGAATGCATTCCTAGGTAGAACCACCGGAACGAATGGAACGAGTGGACAACGGAACCAGTAACCCGCGAGGCGGAGCCTCTCGATCTGCATTCCCAGGCTCAGCCTGGGAACGAGTGGGAAGCCTGGGAACGAGTGGGAAGCCTGGGAACGAGTGGGGAGCCTAGGAACGAGTCGATGAATTCTTCTTCCCAATCCCCAATCCCCAATCGCAACCTAATCCAATAAACCTTCCCTTTCCTGAATTGCCATAGCATGGGCTGCAAAACCTTCGTAGGTTGCGAGTGTTTGAGTTGTGTGTTTCAGTTTTGCAAAACCTTCTGGAGTCAGGTAGCCAATTCCCGCCCGCTTGAGGAAGTCGAAGACTGACACAGCCGAATACGATCGCGCAAAGCCCCCTGTTGGCAGAATTGCGTTGACTCCCAAGCAATAGTTACTGACAGGTATTGGCGTGTAGGGACCGAGTAAGATTTCTCCGGCGTTCTTGATCTTACCTAGTACGCTGAAAGGTTCCTTGACTAAAACCTCCAAATGTTCTGGAGCATACTCGTTGACAAAATCAAGTGATTCTTCTAGGCTCCGCGTGAGTAAAATACCACCGTAAGAAGAAAGCCCTTTCTCACAAAACTCGCGTCTCCACTCTGGAAGTTTACTTAAATACTCAGCTACATACTGAGTAGCCTTGAGAGCAAGTGATTCATCATGGGTAACGAGTAATGCTGCTGACTCAGGACCGTGTTCTGCTTCAACTAACAGATCGAGGGCTGCAATTTGAGGATCGGTATGTTCGTCAGCTAAGATAATGGACTCACTCGGTCCGGCTGGTAGCCCTACATCTACTGTTCCATATAAAATTCTCTTAGCTGCAGAACCATAGACATTACACGGACCTGTAATTTTGTCAACTTTGGGAACTATTCCTGTACCCAAAGCCATAGCTGCGATCGCTTGTATTCCACCTAGCCTGTATACGTCTTTGACTCCTGCCATTTCAGCAGCTACAAGAGATGCTGGTTCCACCTTCCCATTTTTATCTGGAGGGGTACACACAACTATTTTGCTAACACCAGCCACCTTTGCTGGTATTGTTAACATGAGCATCACTGATGGAAAAGCACCTTTTCCTCTTGGAACGTACAGCCCCGCACTCGCGATCGGTGTCACTTTTTCACCTGCAAAAATTCCACTCTCAATTTCTGCCAGTTGAATTTCTTCAGGCATCTGTCTTTCATGGACTTCTTTTATATTGACAAATGCCTGATGGAGGGCTGACTTGATTTCAGGTTCGATAGATTCGCGAGCATCTGCAAACTCTTGTTCGCTGACTTTCAGGTTTTCTAGTTCTGCCCCTGCATAGTCAAATTTTCTTACGTATTCAATTAAGGCTTCATCGCCACGCTGCTTAATTTGGTCGATAACCTCTTTTGCAATGGAGAGGGCTTGTTCGATATTTAACTCAGCTCGTCTCTTCAATGCAGAGAGATCTTGAGATGTCATTTCTGCTAGTTTGAGAGTTCTAACCACTAGATGCCTGCCCTCACTCATTTCTTCAAGGTTAATTTTAATTGGGTGAAAAAAGAGAATTTCATTATACTACCAACTTACAGGGTAATTTGTATCAATATTTAAATGCTTAAGTAGGGTGGGCAATGCCCACCACCTACTTTTGGCGAGCATTGCCATCCTCAGTTATTTCGATTATTCTAGAAATATGACTAATGAAGAAACGGCTCGCTATGCAGATATATTTGCTGCACTGGGCTCAGAAGCACGACTTGAAATTATGCGACTACTGTTTGTAGCTTACGCAGTCAACCCACAAGGCATGACGGTGGGAGAGATTCAGGACAAGCTCAAAATCCCGAAATCCACCCTGTCTCACCATTTGGAAAAGCTACGAAACGAGGGGTTAGTTAACAGCCGCAAAGATAAGCAATTTCTATGGTATTCAGCAAATGCTGAGACGATGGAGGATGTGCTTGCTTTTTTAACCACAGGGAAAACAAGAGGCGATCGCACGGGTATTTTGGGCGATCGTTCTGCTCAAGCTACCAACAAAACATCTATAGAGGAAGGATTTATGTTTGAAAGATTTTTTGAGACTATCTTTCAAAAACTATTTGGATTCATGTCTAACAGATTTCGCCTTCAAGGATATGAAAGATTTACCCAAAAAGCCATCAATGCTATATTTTTTGCCCAAAGTGAGTCTCGCCGATTAGGGCATGAGTTTATTGGAACAGAACAAATTTTAGTAGGCTTGATAGGCGAAGGAAGTAGTATAGCCTCTGAGATGCTCGCGTCTGTGGGGGTAAATTTAGAGAAAGCACAGATTGAAGTGGAAAAAATTATAGGTAGAGGCAAAGGTTTCACACTTTTAGATATTCCCTACACGCCCAGAGCCAAGAGAGTCTTAGAACTATCGGTAGAAGAATCTCAAAAACTTGGTATTAATTATATTGGAACAGAACATTTATTATTAGGTATTCTTCGTGAAGGTGCAGGAGGTGGGGGAGTCGCAATAAAAGTGCTGCAAAACCTGGAAATAGACCTAATTTCTTTTGAACAACGGTTGCGAAGTGCTTTAAGTTAGATTTGCGATCGCGACCCAGATGTACGCGGTTTTGCTATCAAAGTGATGAATGTTGCTGGTAAAAAAGTTTTAGATGATGAACAAACTACCCAAAACTTCGAGAAGTTCTTATTATGCCGCCGAAATTTGATAGTCAATTAGAAACCTTTTACGCTAAAAATCGTAAAGAATGGCGGCAATGGTTGGAGAAAAACCATCAAACTTCTGTTGGTGTCTGGTTTATCTACTATAAAGTCAAAAGTGGTAAGCCAAGCGTTCAATATAGCGAAGCAGTAAAAGAAGCCCTATGCTTTGGTTGGATTGATAGTAAAGTTAAGTCATTAGATGAAGAACGTTATATGCAAATCTTTACACCCAGAAAACCTAAAAGTGTATGGTCAAAATTAAATAAGCAGTATATTGAAGAACTTATAGAACAAGATTTAATGACTCAAGCTGGTCTTGAAAAAATTGAAAATGCAAAGCAAGATGGTTCTTGGAACAAATTAGATGCGATCGAAAGTTTAATCATTCCGACAGACTTGAAGCAAGCATTAGAAGTTAACGAAAGTGCTAACCAGTATTTTGAGGCATTTAGTAAAACATCGAAAAAAAATATACTCTTTTGGATTGACAGTGCTAAACGCCCGCAGACAAGATTGAAAAGAATCGAGCAAACCGTAAATTCAGCAGCGCAAAACAAAAATCCGTTGGCACAATAAAGTTTTAGTTTCAAAGCCCAATAGAATTACTCCCTTTACCCCCGCCCATGGACGCTCAACAAGTTGGCGGTTTCAATCCCTAGTAGGGAGTAGTATAAGTTGCAACTTCTACTATCACTGGAGGATTAAAGCTTACAATCCGTTTCAATCCCTAGTAGGGAGTAGTATAAGTTGCAACCTATTAGGTGGACTGCCGTTGTTAAAGGGGATGCTGTTTCAATCCCTAGTAGGGAGTAGTATAAGTAGCAACTTTCTTGTTCACCTACTGGTTGTTTATTAATTAGTTTCAATCCCTAGTAGGGAGTAGTATAAGTAGCAACCCACTTCTTATTTGTACCTTTCAAATAATACTCAAGTTTCAATCCCTAGTAGGGAGTAGTATAAGTAGCAACTTGAAGTTTGAAATACTTCATCTTGGTATTCAAGTTTCAATCCCTAGTAGGGAGTAGTATAAGTAGCAACTCTTTATAAGAAAATCTATCTCGCTTTAAAATCTGCCTGTTTCAATCCCTAGTAGGGAGTAGTATAAGTAGCAACGCCGAGTAACTTCACCCCCCACAAGAGTATCAGCGTTTCAATCCCTAGTAGGGAGTAGTATAAGTAGCAACATTGCTCACTCAAGAGTAAGAAATCAGAAGATAGGTTTCAATCCCTAGTAGGGAGTAGTATAAGTAGCAACATTATAGTAGAATATGACAAGATGCCTATGCGCTGGAGTTTCAATCCCTAGTAGGGAGTAGTATAAGTAGCAACCTCCCATTCGGTCACAGGTTTGTTACAAATCAAAGTTTCAATCCCTAGTAGGGAGTAGTATAAGTAGCAACGTAATCGGGCATTCTCTAGGTGGTGCGATCGCGCGTTTCAATCCCTAGTAGGGAGTAGTATAAGTAGCAACATAAATGGATTTTCCGCAAATGGCGGAAGCAATACGATGTTTCAATCCCTAGTAGGGAGTAGTATAAGTAGCAACCAATTTCTTCATTTTAATTAGGCTCCATATTAAATGTTTCAATCCCTAGTAGGGAGTAGTATAAGTAGCAACGAGGAGACAACAAAATGCTTAATTTTTTAGACAACCTGTTTCAATCCCTAGTAGGGAGTAGTATAAGTAGCAACGCGATCGCATTGGGAATAAGTAAGCCTGCTGTTATGGTTTCAATCCCTAGTAGGGAGTAGTATAAGTAGCAACCTAATCAGGTATTCACGTTATGTCTAGTTTAACAAGTTTCAATCCCTAGTAGGGAGTAGTATAAGTAGCAACTGCTTTAAGTCTTTACCTGCAAAGGTTTTAACTTCTGTTTCAATCCCTAGTAGGGAGTAGTATAAGTAGCAACTTGTAGCTTTGCACCCAATACCCAGCCGCAGGTTTCAATCCCTAGTAGGGAGTAGTATAAGTAGCAACCTTTCGATATATTGTCACCCTTGAGTTTTGCTATGTTTCAATCCCTAGTAGGGAGTAGTATAAGTAGCAACCCATCCGCATTAGCGTAATCAGTCCATCTGTTAAGTTTCAATCCCTAGTAGGGAGTAGTATAAGTAGCAACCGGATAAAGTCTTTATTCAAGTCGCGGTAAACTTTGTTTCAATCCCTAGTAGGGAGTAGTATAAGTAGCAACGCCAAAGAGCAAGAACTTCCAAGTTTTGTAAAAGGTTTCAATCCCTAGTAGGGAGTAGTATAAGTAGCAACATTGTCGTTGTCCATGGAATGAATTATAAGATTTTCGTTTCAATCCCTAGTAGGGAGTAGTATAAGTAGCAACAAGCACACAATTTAAGTTACAGGAAGATAGTTATAGTTTCAATCCCTAGTAGGGAGTAGTATAAGTAGCAACCTCTCCATGATTTTCAGCAAGAGTATCGCGAAATTCGTTTCAATCCCTAGTAGGGAGTAGTATAAGTAGCAACCTCATTTGCCAGCGTTAATTTAGTTCCGGGGGGTGCGGTTTCAATCCCTAGTAGGGAGTAGTATAAGTAGCAACATTTATGGGGGTGCGGCGATCGTGCTGGTCGTGGATGTTTCAATCCCTAGTAGGGAGTAGTATAAGTAGCAACGTAGTAGATTCGGTGTTTGCTAGCGTAAAAGCTTGTTTCAATCCCTAGTAGGGAGTAGTATAAGTAGCAACTAATTTCCAATTCCGGCTGTGGGGCATAAAATTTAGTTTCAATCCCTAGTAGGGAGTAGTATAAGTAGCAACATCTTTGACCAAAGATGGGATCGAAGTCCCAAGCGTTTCAATCCCTAGTAGGGAGTAGTATAAGTAGCAACGGCACTTTTCTTGTCGAGCTAAGACAAGAATACCCCGTTTCAATCCCTAGTAGGGAGTAGTATAAGTAGCAACCTTCCCACATTTCAGGAATGATGCACGCCGATAATCCTTTGTTTCAATCCCTAGTAGGGAGTAGTATAAGTAGCAACCTCTCGCTAAAAAGAAAGAAATTGTTGCTTTTATCGTTTCAATCCCTAGTAGGGAGTAGTATAAGTAGCAACAGCTTTGAGTTGAAAAGCTTACTCTATGTGATTTTCAAGGTGCGGTAGCGCGGATGGTCTAATCATATCACGATCGCGGATGGTGATGACAAGAGAAAATGGCTGAAAAGCTTATTTAGTAAGGAGCGCGGATGGTTTTTCTTTTTCAAGGGACTTAAATCCTTACACATCAAAGGTTTGAAGCACTTTTTCTAGGAAGTGATTTTTTTACACCTACCCATCCGCGCAGTCATGCTTGCGAAGCACCCCCTAGACTGGTGCTTCCACTAACCTCAAAATTTTAAAATAATTTGAAGTTCTGATTTCCTGGTTTAAGGAGCAAGATATTGTCTTCAAGGACTTCATTTGCACGGGATCGTTTCACCTGGCTTACTTGATGACAGCTTTTTTCTCTTACATACAAGCCGCTCTCGGTCCTTTGATGCCTTTTCTACGTGATGAATTAGGAATCAGTTACACCGTTAGTGGGCTTCACTTTAGTGCATTTGCACTTGGAATGATTGTGGCAGGTTTAATCGATACCTCGATTAGCCAATACTGGGGTCGTACTTTTGGCTTGTGGGGAGGGGCTTTTGGCATGGCAGTAGGGGCTGTGTCATTAGCACTTAGCCATCAAGCCATCTTAACCATTACTAGTACATTCCTCATGGGTCTGCTTGGCTCTCTTCTGCAAATCACCTTTCAAGCCTCTGTTTCTGGCCACTATCATAAGCATCGCACTGTTGCTCTCACTGAAATGAATGTCGCAGCTAGCATTAGTGCAGGTCTAGTTCCCCTTCTGATAGGCGGCTTTGCCCAAATTGGATTGGGGTGGCGCAGTGCCCTCTTCCTTGCTGCAATTGCACTCACTGTAATCGCTTTCTTATATCGACAAGTATCTATCTCTATCTTTGAGCGCTTCCATACTGAAATAACTGTGTCAAATCAGAAACTATCCATGTCATTCTGGATTTATTGGATAGTGCTGTTTTTAGGAGTATCAATAGAGTATTGTTTATTCTTTTGGGGAGCAGACTTTCTAGAAACAACCATTGGCTTGGTAAAAAGTAATGCTGCAAGTGCCATGAGTGTTTTTGTTTTAGCGGGATTCATTGGGCGCGTTTTAGGGAGTAGGCTGAGTCGAAGAATTCAAAGTGAGGCGCTTCTACTAGGTGCGATCGCGATCGCATTTGTTGGTTTCCCAATATTTTGGCTTGCTGCTTTTGCTCCACTAAATATTTTAGGGTTGCTTATTGCAGGGCTGGGCATTGCTAACTTCTACCCTCTAATTCTCTCCCTTGCACTCGGTACAGCTGAGACACAACCCGATCTGGCAGCAGCTAATCTATCTGTGGGAGCAGGTGTGGCAGTTTTCATATCAGTTCAAACAGCGTTCTCCCATCCAATAGCGTTCAGCCATGCGGGTGTGTACGCGGAATCGGCAAGTCCAGCCGATCGCCCCGATTGTATGTCTTTTCTTACAAAAATGTTATTCTTAAGACCCAGCCCATAGGGCATTTCCCAGAATTTAGTTAAATCTTTTTATTTAACTCTCCTACGTTACCTACTGCACTACCTATCAGTGCAAAGCCGACCCAGCCAAGGATGATGCTGACAAGTGCTAGGGCGACGTTTGGATCGACAAGCAGCCCGAACACAACAGGTGGTTGAAAGTTGATGAGATTAGGATCGTTCGAGAAACCATACGACGTGTCTGGCCATACACCTGCAAGAACTAGCCCCATCCAGAAGGTGGTTGAGAGAAAGGCAGCAATAGCAGCCGAAGCGAGGTCTGTTGTTGGGCGCGTCCAAAGCACAGCTAAAGCACTTAGTCCCAAGCTGATAGCTGCAAAAAAGGACATCGCACAATGCAGTTTCGCATGCGGTAACCACAGTGGATTTGCCATATGCGCTTTCGCAAGTAGAAAACCGTCTACACCGATAGGCACAACTATGGTGAGGATAGCTGTGACAACAATCAAGTTGCGTCCCAGTGAAACTCGGTTCATGTGTTTTTTTATGTTGCAGTTTGCACTTTCTAGAGTAGCAATGGCTTAGGTACTGCACAAGCGATCGCACTCATTTTTCGGTCTACTGACAGTGTTTGTTGTCTCTCTAGAATCAACAATTAAATATAGTTGGTGGCTGAATGTGGAGTAGCGGTACTTAGTTTCATGATGTATCTCTAGAATTAACAATTAAATATAGTTGGTGGGGACTGATGAGTTTCAATTCCTAATGCTTATAGGTATAAATCGCAACTACTTTACTATCCAAATCACGAATAGCAAGTCGTTTCAATTCCTAATAAAAATTAGTATGATTTGCAACCAAATAGAGAGCGAAACTCGGAGAAATTTAGGTTTCAATCCCTAATAGGGAGTGGTATAAGTTGCAACGAACATTGGTTCTGTGTTCTAATTTTGAAGCCTTGTTTCAATCCCTAATAGGGAGTGGTATAAGTTGCAACACCCCACATCGCGTCCGTGCTTTTCCGTGCAAAGGGGTTTCAATCCCTAATAGGGAGTGGTATAAGTTGCAACAATATGAAAGCATCTAGTAATGATGTGAAGTGGAACGTTTCAATCCCTAATAGGGAGTGGTATAAGTTGCAACAGGCAGAGGGCAGCTATGCTGAGGGCGGAAGGGAAGACGTTTCAATCCCTAATAGGGAGTGGTATAAGTTGCAACAGCGAACCAACTATCAAATTTGCCTTGGTCGATCGCTAAGTTTCAATCCCTAATAGGGAGTGGTATAAGTTGCAACTAGAGCGACAAATAAAATGCAGTTGGCTGTACCGCTCCGTTTCAATCCCTAATAGGGAGTGGTATAAGTTGCAACGGTGCAACTCGACAAGAGTGCAAGCGCAACCTGCCTCCAATGTTTCAATCCCTAATAGGGAGTGGTATAAGTTGCAACTTGATGCTTTTCTCAATGGGATAAGATCTGCTGTGTTTCAATCCCTAATAGGGAGTGGTATAAGTTGCAACCTACATTCCCATTGCTTAGGAGTAAAGGGCATCTGGTTTCAATCCCTAATAGGGAGTGGTATAAGTTGCAACAATTTCTGCTAGCACTGATGCGACGGATACTGGAGCAGATGTTTCAATCCCTAATAGGGAGTGGTATAAGTTGCAACCACGAGGTCACAAAGCTTATGTATTTTCTGCTCCCGGTTTCAATCCCTAATAGGGAGTGGTATAAGTTGCAACGATGAAGTTATTACTCGGTTCATGCCTTACAGTTTCAATCCCTAATAGGGAGTGGTATAAGTTGCAACTCCAGCAACGGGATGAGGATGGTACCGTGTACAACTAGTTTCAATCCCTAATAGGGAGTGGTATAAGTTGCAACCTGGCGTCCCTTCACTTACCCGCACATTAATCACTGTTTTTGTTTCAATCCCTAATAGGGAGTGGTATAAGTTGCAACGCGGAAAAGCACATCAATAGACTATTATTACTAACGTTTCAATCCCTAATAGGGAGTGGTATAAGTTGCAACAATCTTCAAAAATTAAGCAATATATTTATAAAGTTTCAATCCCTAATAGGGAGTGGTATAAGTTGCAACTTGCGTTCCTATTCTTACTGCTGCTTGAGGAAAAGAATTGTTTCAATCCCTAATAGGGAGTGGTATAAGTTGCAACCTTACCTCCCGGATAGCTGAGGAAAAGGGTATTGTTTCAATCCCTAATAGGGAGTGGTATAAGTTGCAACTTTTACCAATTATTTTATTAATAAAAAGCCAAAGGGTAGTTTCAATCCCTAATAGGGAGTGGTATAAGTTGCAACAAGGTAAGTGTTATGGTGTTGCTTGGAGTAATGCAGTTTCAATCCCTAATAGGGAGTGGTATAAGTTGCAACGAAACCCCCAACAGATGCCAGGGGTGAGTAGGTTAAAAGCTAATTTGTGAAGTTTCAATCCCTAATAGGGAGTGGTATAAGTTGCAACGGAATCCTCCAATCTGGGATAGTAATGTAAATAATGGTGTTTCAATCCCTAATAGGGAGTGGTATAAGTTGCAACGTTTCGTCTGCCTTGCTTGCAAGATTTGATGAGTACGAGTTTCAATCCCTAATAGGGAGTGGTATAAGTTGCAACAAGCGCTTTAATGTTGCGCTCCAAACTAGAAGCGTTTCAATCCCTAATAGGGAGTGGTATAAGTTGCAACTTTGCTCCCGAAAATATTGTAGTAAGTGGAATTACGCAGTTTCAATCCCTAATAGGGAGTGGTATAAGTTGCAACGAGCGTTGATATCTCTGGCTATTCGTTCCCCACTCAGTTTCAATCCCTAATAGGGAGTGGTATAAGTTGCAACCCCTTTTTTCAACTTGTACTCCTCCAAAATGCAATGTTTCAATCCCTAATAGGGAGTGGTATAAGTTGCAACTTTCAGAGGGATTTGCAAAGCTTCCTCTACGAATTTAACGTTTCAATCCCTAATAGGGAGTGGTATAAGTTGCAACCTGCCACTAGGAAAAGTTGTAGCGATCGCCGATTTAACTGTTTCAATCCCTAATAGGGAGTGGTATAAGTTGCAACCATTGACCTCATCGACTGCTACGAGCAGTCATTTTTTTTGGGTTTCAATCCCTAATAGGGAGTGGTATAAGTTGCAACGTTATTACTTCTAGACGCCATATCACGATACAGAAATCGTTTCAATCCCTAATAGGGAGTGGTATAAGTTGCAACATTTTTTCAGGATCGATTTGAAAATTTGGATAATTAGTTTCAATCCCTAATAGGGAGTGGTATAAGTTGCAACGTGATGTTGTGAGCATCCAGGGACAGTACAACCTGTTTCAATCCCTAATAGGGAGTGGTATAAGTTGCAACAATCAAGATCAAGATTTGGCAGATAATTAATACAAGTTTCAATCCCTAATAGGGAGTGGTATAAGTTGCAACCTAGCTTTAATAATGAACGCCATTGGCATTAGCTGTTTCAATCCCTAATAGGGAGTGGTATAAGTTGCAACGGCTTGAACTTGAAAAGCTTACTATATGTAGTTTTCGAGGTGCGGTAGCGCGGATGGTCTAATCGTAGCACGATCGCGAATGGTGATGACAAGAGAAAATGGCTGAAAAGCTTGTCTGGTAAGGAGCGCGGATGGTTTTTGTTTTGAAATGGATTCAAACCCATATATATCAAAGCTTTGGACTACTTTTTTTGAGACTTAGTTTTTCTACATCTACCCATCCGCGCCGGAACGAAGATTTTGAAACCCACGTAGGTGGGTTTCGCTTGTATAGACGCGATTTCAATCGCTTACAGTGTTACCGCGATCGGTAAGATAGCGTTGTGGGTTTCGCTTGTATAGACGCGATTTCAATCGCCCAAAATAAGACCTAGCTACTCGCCAGTGATAGAGAGTTCATCAACCCAAACTCTGGGACAAACCCCACCAGGAGTTAATTCCGCCTCTTGTTCTACAAAAATAATAGACTTGAGAACTTCTAGAAAATCCCCCGCAACAGTAGCAGACTCAATACTAACCTTCTCACCTTTGTTTACGAGCCAACCATCAAACGGTAGAGAGAAAGAACCTTGTAAAGCTTTCACCCCAGCGTGAAGGGCTTGTAAATTATCAATCAATATGACATTCTCAGCAGTTTCCAAGTTCAATTCCTGTTCGGGAGTCGCAGAAGTTGCAAAGACATGATAGAAATTGGGGCTGACAGTGACTTTTGCACCAATATTGGCATGACCCGTTGGGGTTGCGTTCATTCTTTTTGCAGTCCCTGCACTGTGGAGAAAGTTGCTTAAAACGCCATTTTCAATGAGTGAAATTCGGCGAGTAGGAGTTCCTTCACCATCGAAAGCTTCTGCACCAACGTTAGCAGGATGTAAAGTATCATCAGCAACTGAAAGCAGAGGAGAAGCAATTTGCTTACCTAAATCATCAGGCGTCGATAAGCTTTGCTTGTCCAAAATACTCTGAGCATTGAATATGTTAGAAAAAGCACCCAGTAAACTCAAGAAAGCATCTGGTGAGAAAACAACTCGATATTTACCCGACTTGATTTTTTCATAATTCAAGTGGCTAATAGTTTTCTCTGCTGTTTCCTTAATACAACCGTTAATGTCTAAATCATCCAAACCCCTGCTAATTCTAAAAGCACCAGCACTCCGGGGTTTTTTCCCATCTTCTTCTGTTTTGCTATAAAGATAAACTGATGCTACGGAATGAGATTCAGTTCTCATAGCACCATCGCTGTTAAGATAAAAGCGATCGATATCTCGTTGCGCCAAATTATTATAAGGCACTCCTTCAATCGCTGGATGAGCATTCAGTAGTTCTGCCTCAGCTAATAATAAACTGTCAATCAGTTGAGCAACAGGGACTTGAGGCGCTTTTTCTTTAGAGGAATTATTTATGGCAACAGTCGCTTCTGGGCTAAAATCCGGCACATTTTCTTTTACACCAAAGAAACTTGCTTCATATGCAGTTTTCAAAGCTAACTCAAGCCCTTTGGGATCTACGTCTGTTGTTGTAGTAACACCCATTGTATTGTCTTCATTCCAGACGCGCACAGTGACACCCGAAAGATTGGAGGCTTTCACTTGCTTTGGCTCACCTCGATCTACTTGTACGCTGGTTTGGTCTGCACTAGAACCATAAATATCAAATTTTTTGATGCCAAGCTTTTCTGCATTTTCCTTGGCATAGGTTGCAATCTCAGTAATATTAGGCATGGTTTAGTTAGTTGTTAGTTTTTCTCGCTCCTAGGCTGAGCCTAGGAGTGTATTACTGGAGGCTCTGCCTCCTATCATAAGTGCCAGAGCCACTAGGAGGGCATTCCCAGGCGGAGCCTGGGAACGAGTTACTGGTCACTAGTCACTGGTCACTGGTCACTGGTCACTAGTCACTGGTCACTGGTCACTGGTCACTGGTCACTGGTCACTGTAATTACCTTCCACCTACGGTGATGGAATCAACTTTAATGTGAGGCTGTCCGACGGTAGTGTAAATACTGCCACTGACAGAACCACAAAAACCAGGTGCAAGGGATAAGTCTTGGGAACACATGGAAATTTTGTTCATAATTTCCTTGGCTTCACCAATCAAAATTGCTCCCTTCAGGGGCTTGGTAATTTTGCCGTTTTCAATCAAATATGCTTCGTCTACACCAAAGTTAAATTGACCTGTAGCACCAACGCTACCACCACCCATCTTTTTACAGTAAATTCCTTTGTCAATGGAGGCAAAGATATCATCAAGGCTGTAATCGCCTGTTGCAATATATGTATTCCGCATCCGGCTAGCTGCAGCAAAGGTGAAATTTTGACGACGACCGCTTCCTGTTCTAGGATGTCCGGTGCGCCAAGAACCAGCCCTGTCAGCTAAGAAGTTCTTCAAAACTCCTTTTTCAATCAACAAAGTTCTTTGTGCTGGCATACCTTCGTCATCCATGTCAATGGTACCAAAGGCGTTATCAGTGCGTCCTTCATCCCAAGCAGTTAGGCTTTCATGGGCAATTTTTTCACCTTTCTTATCGGCAAAAGGAGTGGTGTTGCGTTCGATTTGAGTTGTTTCGAGGAGGTGTCCGCATGCTTCGTGGAAAATAACTCCACCAAAGTGATTTGCCATCACAATGGGGTAAGTTCCTGATTCTACATAATCAGCGTAGAGCATTTTTCCTGCTGATTCTGCAATGTGTTCTGCTGCTTCTTTGTATTCCCAAGTTCTCAGGAAATTGGGGTCGCTGGTGTTACCACCACGTTCTGCCATGGAAGCACGATTGGCTCCATCAGCACACAGAAGGCTGAGACCTACCGATTGTGTTAAACGAATATCGCGAGCAAAAGTACCATCGCTGGCTGCAACTAACACTTCTTGCCAATCGCGGAAATATGTGCTTCGGCGCGATTGTATGTGGTTTGCCTTTTGCTTGAGTTGGTCGGTACTTTCAAGCAATAGTTCTCCCATTTCTCGAATTGAACTACACAGAGGTAGCCATCCATCTTTACCTCTTTTAGTGGCGTAGTCTCTCAACAGTTCGAGGTTGATTTCTGGGATAAAAGAGTTGGGTGCGGGGAGTTGCAACCCCATGATAGAAAGCCCTTTTTCTAACGCTGCTTTCAACCCAGAAAAAGAAAGGTCATTGGTGCTAACAT